>NZ_JUEI01000060.1:0-155429 GCF_000802655.2 Paenibacillus sp. IHB B 3415
TTTGGCCAAGTCTTGCTATTCAGCCAACTGAATTATGAAATTGACTCTTTGGTACAACAATTTTGGTTTTGGGTCGATATAATGGGAAAAATGTTGTATTTTATGCAGGATTTTATAAAAATCTATCTGATTTGAGCTACAAGAAGCGGTTGCATTAGTATTTGTTGCTGATTAATACCAGTTAAAGGAAGAATATTGGTCCATAGACTATAAAGTGTGTTAAAAGAATCGCTCCTTTTAAATGGTGTGTGGTCCAGCCATTTAAAAGGGGCGATTTCTTGTCTTCTATTATTTTATGGGGGGAGGATTAAGGGTTGGAGGTTGATGGTTGAGGATTGAAGGATTGAAGGGTTGAGGGTTGAGGGTTGAGGGTTGAGGGTTGAGGGTTGAGGGTTGAGGATTGAAGGGATGAAGGGATGAAGGGATGAAGGTTGAAGGTCGAAGGGTTGAGGATTGAAGGATTGAAGGATTGAAGGATTGAAGGATTGAAGGATTGAAGGATTGAAGGATTGAAGGATTGAAGGATGGGGATGAAGGGATGAAGGTTGAAGGTCGAAGGGTTGAGGATTGAAGGATTGAAGGATTGAAGGATTGAAGGATTTAAGGATTGAAGGATTGAAGGATTGAAGGATTGAAGGATTGAAGGATTGAAGGAGTGAAGGATTGAAGGATTGAAGGATTGAAGGTTGAAGGTTGAGGGTTGAGGGTTGAGGGTTGAGGATTGAAGGATTGAAGGATTGAAGGATTGAAGGATTGAAGGATGAAGGTTGAGGGTTAAGGGTTGAGGGTTGAAGGTTGAAGGGTTGAGGGTTGAGGGTTGAGGGGTTGAAGAGTCTACAGGTTTCCCGTAACTTCCCCCTCTTAAACAGCGGAGCGGACGGACTGATTGTGGAGAAGCGATAGCGTTCGCCTTTGTTCACGGATTTTCACCGCTAAGGAGAATAAATAAAATCCGGGAACAACAGCGATCGGAACAACGGTCCGTTTGCGTAGCGTTCACAGCAAGTTCAAACGTTGCTCCTACTCCTAAGCGAAACACACTATGATCTTCAACAGCACAGCCCCCATTTTACACTCCGTTGATAATCGCCGCCGGAACTGGTATTTTGCTGAAAATGGAGGTAGGATGTTCACAAGGACACAATGATAAGGAAGAGGACTACTACTGATGAAACCGTTCCGCGTTCGGCTTACATTCATACTCATGGCCCTGATCGGGATATCCATGACCGGGGCTGGCATTACAATGGCCCAGCTGTTTAAGGACTCACATATTTCCGTACTGGAAGAAAACATGTCCCGGGAAATAAATCTGCTCTCCGGCACGTTTACGTTCAAGGATATGAACAGTCCGGATGCCATGGATTATTATACAGACCAGGCACGGACGATATCCACACTGACAGGATCGCGCATCACCTTCATTACGAGGGAAGGCCGGGTGATTGGCGATTCGGAGCGCAATCCGCTAGAAATGGACAACCACTCCACCCGGGAAGAAGAGCTGCTCGCTGCAAAAGAAGGGATTGGCCGGGCAATCCGCTACAGTGATACGCTGGACCGGGAAATGCTCTATGTAGCTGGTGCGGTAGTTTCTGACCAGGGCTTCGACGGATATATCCGGCTCTCCATGGGACTGGATGCAGTGACGGAAGGACTGAACCGGGCGTGGATGATTATGGCCGGAGGACTCGTGCTGCTGTTTATTGCGGCCACTTTTGTGAGCTATAAGGTAGCCTCCAGCATGACCTCACCGCTAGAGCAGATTACCAGAGTCGCGAGGCGTATCACCGATCTGGATTACGATGCCCGCGTGCCAATGAAGCGCAAGGATGAGATCGGCCAGCTGGCAACAGCGATCAACGCCATGGCGGACAGTCTGCAAGCCCAATTGAAGACCATCCGCGACAACGAGGATCTGCTGCAAAGCGTACTCGATAACATGACCGGCGGGATCGTGATGATTAATGCTGAAGGGGAGATTGCCCTGCTCAACCGTGCGGCAGAGCGGCTTCTTGATGTGAAGAACAGCGAGATGACCGGGCATTCCTACAAAGAGATCAAACATCATTATGAGCTGACCCGGCTGATTGAAGAAGGCGTATCCCGTAATGAACCGGTCCATGAAGAGCGTATTATCTATAATCCGGTGGAGCGGATTGTACGCCTGGACGGTGTGCCGATGATTCAGGACGGTTCCACCCGCGGAATGCTGTTCCTGCTTCAGGAGGTGACGGAAATCCGCCGTCTGGAGAAAATGCGCAGCGAATTCGTCGCGAATGTCTCCCATGAGCTGAAGACACCGGTAGCTGCGGTAAAAGGCTTCGCCGAAACCCTGCTCGGCGGAGGCGTTACGGATGAGAAGACGGCACGTTCGTTCCTGCAGATTATTTATGATGAGAATGAACGGCTCAACCGTCTGATCGGAGATATTCTCGAATTGTCCAAAATCGAATCCAAACGCGTCCAGCTGGACTGCTCGCCGGTTCATTTGATCGAGTTCTTCGATTCTGTGCTGGAAACACTCAGCAAGGTGGCGGAGAAAAAGAAGATCACCCTGAGCTCGGATGTACCTGCGGAGCTGTTTATCGAGGGGGATGAAGACAAGCTGCGCCAGATCTTCATGAATCTGCTCTCGAATGCGATTAACTACACGCAGGACGGGGGAAATGTAAGGGTCACCGTAGTCAACGTTCAAAAGGCAGACGGAACGGAGAGTGTGCGTTTTACCGTGAGCGATACGGGCATGGGGATTCCGCGCAAGGATCTGCCGCGGATCTTCGAGCGCTTCTACCGGGTGGACAAAGCCCGCTCCAGAAGCTCCGGCGGAACCGGCCTGGGCTTGTCCATCGTGAAGCATCTGGTAGAGCTGCACCGAGGATCAATTACGGTAGAGAGCGATCTGGGCATCGGCAGCTCTTTTATCCTGGAATTGCCGCTGCTGCAGGAAGAGAACGAGTAACCTGTACATCTACTTGATTCTGATAGGACATCCGTCTTAAGCCTGTGGATAGGGCGTATGTCCTGATTTGATTGTATGCCGGCAAAGGGGTAATATTAAATTCGTAATTTTACACCAAGTTAACATTGTGGTGCTATGATGTGCATGTGTGCAGTTTTGTAAATTTAATAACCTATGAAAAGACGGGGGAACCTATGGCACAACGATTGCTTGTCATTGAAGACGAACCGACACTGGCCCGGCTGCTGTCTTATAATTTGACACAGGAAGGCTATGAAGTGACGGTGGAGGATCATGGAACGGCAGGATACGACCGTGCGACTAGAGAACCTTTTGATTTAATCGTACTGGATCTTATGCTGCCCGGCATGAACGGCATTGACATTCTGGATAAATTGCGTGGACAGGGCATACGTACACCGGTCATTGTGCTGACGGCAAAGAATGCCGAAGAAGATGTAGTCCGGGGCCTGAAATCCGGGGCCGATGATTACATAACTAAGCCGTTTGGCGTCTCCGAATTACTGGCCCGTGTCAGCGCGGTTCTGCGCCGGATATCCGGCCTTGCCGAGGAAGCCCCGCCGGAAACGGCGGTATCCGCTTCGACCATTATCCTGGGACAGCTGGAAATCTACCCGGAACGTTATGAAGTTTCGCTGGGCGGACAGAGTATTAATCTGCGTCCCAAGGAGTTTGAAGTCCTGCTGTATCTGGCCCGGAAGCCGGGTGTGGTTCTGACGCGTGATGATCTGATGAATGCGGTCTGGGGTTTCGATTATATCGGCGGCCAGCGTACTGTAGATGTTCATGTCAGCTCGCTGCGCAAGAAGCTTGAGCTTGATCCTGAATCCGTGCATATTGATTCCATCCGCGGCGTGGGCTATAAGCTGGTCGTGAACAAGAAGAGAACACCAGTCATTTGATATGGCGGTGTTCTTTTTCTGATACACCTGTCCTGCTGAATTTTGATTTTACACAGCGTTAACAATTCTCTGGAGCTCTATTTACACTGAAAGCTTATCATGGGGAACGAAGATGATGAGAAGGAGACAACAGAAACTAATGAAATCCATCATTGACATAGAGAAACTTGATCTCTACTATGAGTCATTTCACGCGCTGAAGAATGTGGATCTGCAAATTCCGGAGAAACAGGTTACCGCTTTTATCGGTCCTTCCGGCTGCGGAAAGTCCACGCTGCTGCGTACCCTAAACCGAATGAACGACATGATTCCCGGAACGCGTATTGAAGGAACAGTAAACATCGGCGGTAAAAATATTTACAGCGACGAGATTGAAGTGGAAAGTCTGCGCAAGCAGGTAGGGATGGTGTTCCAGCAGCCCAATCCTTTTCCCAAGTCGATTTATGACAATGTTGCTTATGGTCCGCGCCTCCACGGGGTGAAGGGCAAAGCCGAGCTTGATGTCATTGTGGAGCAAAGCCTGCGCCAATCCGCACTCTGGGAGGAAGTGAAGGATTTCCTCAAGAAGTCTGCCCTCAGCTTGTCCGGTGGCCAGCAGCAGCGTCTCTGCATCGCCAGAGCCCTTGCCGTACAGCCGGATATTCTGCTGATGGACGAGGCCACCTCCGCACTTGATCCGGTGTCCACGCTGAAGATTGAGGAGCTGGTACAGGAGCTTCGGGATAAGTATACGATTGTAATGGTCACGCATAATATGCATCAGGCCGCCCGGGTGTCGGGGCGCACCGTATTTTTCCTGAACGGCGTTATCGTGGAGGCTCAGGATACGGAACTGCTGTTCTCGAATCCCAAAGACTCCCGCACTGAAGATTATATATCCGGACGCTTCGGTTGAGCGGCAGAGGAAACCGTTCCCGGAAGGAAATCAGCGGTATAAGCTGAACTTAAGAAGAGGGACGGCGGTTTCTTAAGTTCACTCTATATGACCATATGTTTTTGAGGAGGATCGTTTTCAATATGATTCGCAGAAAAGAATTCGATAAAGATCTGGAAGAGCTGCGCAATCTGCTGGAGCAGATGGGCGAGCATGTTACGGATGCGCTGGAAGGTGCAGTACTCGCTTTGCAGAATCTGGACACCGTGCGGGCACAGGAAATTGTTAAGAACGATTTACGGCTGAATGCGATGGAAGACCGGATTATGGAGATCGGCTCACGGCTGATCATCACCCAGCAGCCGGTAGCCAAGGATCTGCGCCGCATTATTGTAGCCTTCAAAATCTCCAGTGACCTCGAACGTATGGGCGATCTGGCACTGGATGTGGCTAAGGTAACGATGCGGATTCAGGGGCAGCAGCTGATTAAACCGCTTGTGGATATTCCGCGGATGGCCGAGATTGTTACGGTAATGATCTCAGAGGCAATTCAGTCCTATCTGGATGAGAATACGGATCTGGCCTACAAAATGGCCCAGGACGACGACCAGGTCGACGGGCTGTACAGTGCAATGATTAATGAACTGTACACTTACATGGTTCAGAAGCCCGAGTCGGTTAATCAAGCGATGCTGCTTACGCTGGTTGGCCGTTATATTGAGCGTATCGCAGATCATGCGACCAACATTGGCGAGAGCGTAGTTTATCTTGTAACGGGCAAACGTCCGGATCTGAATCAATAAACAATAAAAGCATAAGGCACGACAGCAAGCCTTCATCCCCGGAGGCTTGCCTTTTTTTGTTTTAAAGCGCCGTCTGATTGGAAATCCTGCTTAGGATGCCATAAGCTGCAGACCCGTGTGAATCCGGCGGGCTTCATGAATAGGCTTCACTAAAATCAATCATCCTTATGTTTCAACTTGGTGCGGGGCATATGGTACTATATAAGAAGTAAGCAAGATAAAGGCGAGGTGCTATAGTGGACAAGCTGATACTGATTGATGGAAATAATATCATTTACCGGGCGTTTTTCGCGATGCCGCCGCTGACGAATACAGCAGGACAGCAGACGAATGCGGTGTACGGTTTCACGACGATGCTTCTGCGTTTGATTGAAGAGCATAAGCCGAGTCATATGATTGTGGCCTTTGACGCCGGGAAGATTACCTTCCGGCATGAAGGGTATGAAGACTATAAAGGCGGACGCCAAAAGACTCCGCCGGAATTGTCCGAACAGTTCCCGCTGCTGAAGGAATTGCTGCAGGGATTAGGAGTGCCGCAGTTTGAGATCGGCGGCTATGAAGCCGACGATATTATCGGCACCATCTCCCGCGAGGCGGATGCCGCAGGGCGGGAGGTGATGATTGTGTCCGGGGATAAGGACATGCTGCAGCTGGCGTCCGAGCATACAACCGTCGCGCTGGTCCGTAAGGGCGTTACGGAAGTAGAGCTGTACGGGCCGCAGCAGATCCGGGACAAATATGATCTTACCCCGGAGCAGATCATCGATCTGAAAGGGCTGATGGGCGATGCCAGCGACAATATTCCCGGTGTGCCGGGAGTAGGGGAGAAGACAGCGCTTAAGCTGCTTCAGCAGTTCGGATCGGTAGAAGGTGTACTGGCCGGAACCGGTGAGCTGAAGGGCAAAATGAAGGAAAAGCTGGAGGAGCATGCTGACAGCGCCATCATGAGCAAGAAACTGGCGACGATCTACCGCGAAGTTCCGCTTGCGCATGCCTGGGAGGACATGATCTTCAGCGGTATCAATACGGATACGGCTGGCCCCGCACTCGCTAAGCTCGAATTCAAATCCCTGCTCGAACGCCTGTCGCTGAGCGCCTATTCCCATACGGCCGATGGCAGCAGTTCAGATCCAGCAGCGGTGGAAGCGGCAGCGCTTAATATCACTATTGTGGATGAAGCCGGACTGGCTGACCTGATTGCTGCGCTGCCGGGCATTTCGGCGCTGCATGTGGAGTCGAATGGTGAGAATCCGCACCGTGCGGAGGTTATTGGTCTTGGGCTGTCTTCGCCGGAGCAGCACTACTTCGTGCCGTTTGCCCTGCTGAAGAGCGCCGCCGCTGCGCCGCTCCGGGACTGGCTCGGCGATGACAAAGCGCCGAAGAGCGGGTATGACCTGCACCGTGCCGATCTGGCGCTGCATTGGCAGGGGATTGCTTTTGCCGGAGCTGCTAATGATGTCCAGCTTGCCGCATATCTGCTTGACCCGACGGAAGCGAACCAGAATCTGAATGACCTCACGAGCAAATACGGTCTGCCCCGCTTATCACCGGATGAAGATGTATTCGGCAAAGGGGCCAAATATAGAATACCTGAGCTTGAGATTCTCGGAAACCACGTAGCCCGCAAGAGCGCAACTGTGCTTGGCATCGTGCAGAAGCAGCAGGAGGAGCTGGAAGAGACCGCGATGACCGGACTGTTTCAGGATCTGGAAATGCCGCTCTCGCGGATTCTTGCCGATATGGAGAAGCAGGGCATTGCGGTTAACAAAGATGACCTCATAGAGCTCGGTAAAGAATTCGAAGCACAGATCTCCAGGCTGGTTGGAGAAATCTATTCGATCTGCGGAACCGAGTTCAATCTCAATTCACCGAAGCAGCTGGGGGAAATCCTGTTTGTGAAGCTCGGCCTGCCTGTCGTGAAGAAGACGAAGACCGGGTATTCCACCGATGCCGAGGTGCTGGAGAAGCTGGCTCCTTACCATGACGCAGTGCGCCTGATCCTGCAATACCGTTCCATTGCCAAGCTGCAATCCACCTATGTGGAAGGCCTGCTGAAGGAAATCTCGCCGGAGACCGGCAAGGTCCATACCTTCTACCGACAGACGATTGCCGCAACGGGCCGACTCAGCAGCCAGTTCCCGAACCTGCAGAATATTCCGATCCGGCTGGAGGAAGGCCGCAAGATCCGTAAGGTGTTCGTGCCTTCCGAACCTGGCTGGTCAATTCTGGCGGCGGATTACTCGCAGATTGAGCTACGGGTACTGGCGCATATCTCCGGCGATGAGCGGATGAAGGAAGCTTTTGTAGAAGACATGGATATTCATACCAAGACAGCGATGGATGTATTCGGCGTCACAGCCGATATGGTGGACAGCAATATGCGCCGTTCCGCCAAGGCGGTTAACTTCGGGATTGTGTATGGCATCAGTGATTATGGCCTGTCACAGAACCTGAACATTCCGCGCAAGGAAGCGGCCCAGTTCATTGAGCAGTATTTCGAAGTGTTCAAGGGTGTCCGCCGCTATATGGATGATATCGTGGTCGAGGCCCGCAAGCAGGGGTATGTGACTACCTTGCTGGAGCGCCGCCGCTATTTGCCGGAGATCAATGCGAAGAACTTCAATCTGCGTTCTTTCGCCGAACGTACCGCCATGAATACGCCGATCCAGGGAACGGCTGCCGATATTATCAAGCTGGCAATGGTTCACATGGACAAGGCACTGTACGAGCGCGGGCTGAAGAGCCGCATGCTGCTGCAGGTGCACGATGAGCTTGTGTTCGAGGTGCCGGAAGATGAACTGGAACAGATGAAGCAGTTGCTGCCGGAGGTTATGGCCGGAGCGCTGAAGCTGTCCGTTCCATTGAAGGCAGAGGTAAGTTTTGGCAGTAACTGGTATGAAGCGAAATAGGCTCCCCGCATCCGCTGGATATCCGGTATAATGGAATGGAGGTGAGCCATTATGCCGGAACTGCCGGAAGTCGAAACAGTCAGAAGAACACTTAATGATTTAATTGCAGGCAAGCAGATAGAGCATGTCACCGTCCGGCTGCCGCGGATTATTCAGCGGCCGGATGATATTCAGGCTTTTGCCCATATGCTGGCAGGCCATAGCGTAGTAACGGTTGAGCGCAGAGGCAAGTTCCTGCGGTTCGTCTTCGATGGACTTGTGATGGTCTCCCATCTGCGGATGGAAGGCCGTTACGGGGTGTACCGGGAGGGAGAGCCGCTGGACAAGCATACTCATGTGATTTTCCATTTCACCGACGGTACGGAGCTGCGTTATACCGATGTGCGCCAGTTTGGAACGATGCATTTGTTCCAGCCGGGTGAGGATCTGCTGCTGAAGCCGCTGAACAAGCTGGGACAGGAACCGCTGGATGCAGATTTCACCCTGGAGCGTTTCAAGCAGATTGTCTCGAAGAGAAGCACCAAAATTAAGCCGCTGCTGCTGAATCAGGAATATATCGTCGGTATCGGCAATATTTATGTGGATGAATCCCTGCACCGTGCCGGTATTCATCCGGAAGAAACCGCAAACTCTCTCTCGGAGGACCATCTGGCCAGGCTGCATCATGCGATCGTTGCAACCTTGACAGAGGCGGTGAATGCGGGAGGCTCCTCAGTGAAGTCGTATGTCAACGGCCAGGGGGAAAGCGGGAATTACCAGGATCAGCACCGCATATACGGACGCAAGGATCAGCCTTGCGCTACCTGCGGAACGTTAATTGAGAAAAGTGTTGTCGGCGGCCGGGGCACGCATTATTGTCCGAGCTGCCAGCCTGTACCGGTGCAGATAAGGTAAGCATTCAGCCGGGCTTATGAAGTGGATTTATAGGAAATTCTAAGCGGTGTTGTCCATGCTTCATCAAAAGGCAGGCACTCACTGCCCGTCCCGCCCATATAATGTGTGAAGATTGCTGATTAAGGCGAACGGAACCCGGCTAACAAGGCCGCCAGGTTCCGGTTCTTCACGGGAGGGATTGCGGGTGCTGAGCCCATTGTTGTCACTGCTGCTGCTTGCGTTTGCTCTTAGTTTGGACGGATTTGGTGTAGGCATTACATATGGACTGCGTAAAATGAAAATTCCTTTGCTCTCAATTATGATTATCTCGCTCTGTTCGGGGGTAGTCATTTGTGTGTCTATGCAGGTCGGCGTGCTGCTGGCCAAGGTGGTCTCGCCGCATGCCGCTTCCAGTATCGGAGCGGTTATTCTCGTCTTGATGGGCTGCTGGTCGCTGTTCCAGATGCTGACACAGAAAGAGAAGGGACAGGGGGAAGCTGAGCTGGGAGCCGGAGACGGGCTGCCAGACCGGCAAGCCTTGCTGGAGACGGCTACTGCCGCTGCGATTGAGGAAGAGGCTGAGCCGCTGAAGCCGGCTGTATTCTCGCTGGAGCTCCGGCATCTGGGAGTAGTCATTCAGATCCTCCGCACTCCGTCTTCCGCTGATATGGATGCTTCCGGGAGTATCTCCTCCATGGAAGCCATGGTCCTGGGCATTGCTTTGTCGCTGGATGCCTTTGGTGCCGGTCTCGGCGCTGCGCTGCTCGGGTTCAGCCCGGTGTCAACCTCGCTGATGATCGCTGTGTTCAGCGGAACATTTCTGCTGCTGGGGATGAAGACAGGGCTAAGATTGTCAGGCAGCTACTGGATGAAGCATGCGGCTGTTCTGCCGGCGTTATTATTGATTGCAATGGGTATAATGAAGCTATTATGAGGTGAGTACATGATTATGGGCTTAACCGGAGGGATTGCCTCCGGAAAAAGCACCGTGTCCGCACTGTTTGTCGCCAAGGGAGCTGCTCTGGTGGATGCCGACGTCATCGCCAGAGAGGTTATGCTCCCCGGACATCCGGTGCTGGCCGCTGCTGTACAGGCTTTTGGAGAGACGATTCTGCAGCCGGACGGAACACTGGACCGGGCGAGGCTGGGGGAGATGGTTTTCCGGGATCCGGAAGCACTTCAGACCTTGAACAATCTGACGCATCCGGCGATCCGCACAGAAATTAAGAACTGTATGTATGCGTTAGATCAGGAAGATCCGCAGCGGCTGGTTATTGTGGATATTCCGCTGCTCTATGAATCACAGCTGGACAATTTATTCGATCAGATTATTGTGGTATATGTGCCCCGCAGAGTCCAACTGGCCAGGCTCATGGCGCGGAACGGAATGACGCTGGAACAAGCCGAGAACCGGCTGAAATCGCAGATGGACATCGAACTAAAGCGCAGGAAAGCCGACTATGTGATCGACAACAGCGGTGATCCCGGAGCTACGGAGCGGCAGGTTGCTGGCCTGTGGGACAGGCTGGGCCTCTCATGATGAAGTGGCTGCGCAAAAAAAGAGTACTGCTGCTGCTGTTTATTGGCTTTACAGCGATCCTGTTCCTGGGCACCAATTGGATGTCTTGGTTTTATCCGATACATTATAAAGATGAGATCCGCAAACACAGCCTTACTTATCAGATGGACCCGTTCCTGGTGGCGTCAATTATCCGGGTTGAGACCAATTTCAAGACCGGACGCGAATCCAAAAAGGGTGCACTCGGACTGATGCAGCTGATGCCGGATACCGCCAAGTGGGCGCTGGAAAAGGCCAAGCTTCCCGATGTGTCGCTTGAGCGGCTAAAAGAAGAGCCATCTTCCAATATCGAACTGGGTACCTGGTATTTGTCTACGCTTTCGCGGCAGTTTGACGGCAACCGGACAGCGGTTATAGCCGCCTATAATGCCGGACCCGGCAAAGTACAGAGCTGGCTGGATGAAGGCCGGTGGGACGGAACAGAAGCGTCTGTGAAGGATATCCCGTTCGGCGAGACCCGTCATTATGTACAGCGCGTCATTTATTATTATGACCAATACACGGAGCTCTACAGTGAATTCTGAGGCTCTGCTTTAAATATTGCATTTGTGCCGACATAAAAAGAAGCATCAAACGGCCCGGAGGCCGTTCAATACTTCTTTAGGCAAGCTTATGGAGACAGATTATTTGTATTGACCTGCCAATTGCTGTTCAGCCAGGGTTACAAGACGTTTAGTGATGTAACCACCGATCGAACCGTTTTCGTAAGAAGTTTTATTGCCTTGGTATCCATCTGGGGAGAGGGTGATACCTAGTTCTTGGGCAACTTCGAATTTCAGTTGTTCCAAGGCACCGCGTGAATTTGGAGCTACCAGGTTATTGGAGCTGTTGTTTTGGCTCATTGCTGTTCACCTCCTATCGGTTGGTAACTGTATTATGTGCCGGACTTGCCATATTCATAACAACAAATAAACGGTGATTTCTGGAAATTAACATAAGCCCCGTTTAGCCTGGTTATTCAGGAGCGGGGCATACCCATTCTTACTATGAGGAAGTGATGAAGCTTATGAAATGCCCTTACTGTGATCACACCAATACCAAAGTGCTTGACTCCCGTCCAGCCAATGAGAATAAGTCAATCCGCCGCAGGCGCGAATGCGAACTGTGCAGCCGCCGTTTCACCACCTTTGAAATGATTGAAGAGACCCCGCTGATCGTCATCAAAAAAGACGGCAGCCGCGAAGAGTTCAGCCGTGACAAAATCCTCCGTGGCCTCATCCGCGCCTGTGAGAAGCGTCCCGTTTCTGTAGAGCGTCTGGAAGTCATCGTATCCGAGGTTGAGAAAAGCCTGCGCGGCATCGCCCTGGCCGAGATCGAGAGCCGCCAGATCGGCGAGCTGGTCATGGAGCAGCTCTATCCTGTAGATGAGGTAGCTTACGTTCGCTTCGCGTCCGTGTACCGCCAGTTCAAGGACATCAACATGTTTATGAAGGAACTGAAGGGACTGCTCTCTAAGGGGACTGAGGAGCTGGACGGGCTGTAGGAGGCTTTGTGAAGAGGTAATGTGCCATTCCTGGCATAAAGGGGCTAGCCTTGATATTGTGAGGCTGGCCTCTGTGTGAAGCGCCTCTGCACAGAAATTAATTAATTTTATAAATGTGTTGACACTGATGCTGAATTTCTGTATTATATAGAAGTCGCCTACGAAACATAACAACTTGAAAGCGACTTGAGCGAACCGCTCAAAATGGATTTCAGAATACATAATGTGATTCGAAATCAAGCGTATGGGGAATTAGCTCAGCTGGGAGAGCGCATCGCTGGCAGCGATGAGGTCAGGGGTTCGAGCCCCCTATTCTCCACCATACTACGGACTCTTAGCTCAGTTGGTAGAGCAGTAGACTCTTAATCTATTTGTCCAGGGTTCGAGCCCCTGAGAGTCCATCACAGAAGAAACGGCAGAGATGCCGTTCTTTTTTTTGCGGTTTTTTTTCAAATAAAGGAAGCGAGATTATTAGGATATTTTGCTACTGTGCAAACAAAGAATATTGGTAAGGTGTTACCTTATTATCAATGCAGGGGTATTTAATTTATATTTGCAATTCGGTATGGTTTTTTGAGATCCATTCCATCCAAAAGAACGATTGCTATAGTACTTTATAAATTTTGGTGGAATGAGGGTTACTTTCCTGAAGTAATTTGAAGCTGGAGCATCGGTACAGCATCATGATTAATTTAGCAAAGTGTTTTTACTCCAAACTATAGGAACATTATTTTATTTCATCAATTATATATTTATCACCACAATTATTTTTCCGTAGTGACATTTTATCGCAGGCTATTCATATCATTGCCCTTACTGTGATCACACCAATACCAAAGTGCTTGACTCCCGTCCAGCCAATGAGAATAAGTCAATCCGCCGCAGGCGCGAATGCGAACTGTGCAGCCGCCGTTTCACCACCTTTGAAATGATTGAAGAGACCCCGCTGATCGTCATCAAAAAAGACGGCAGCCGCGAAGAGTTCAGCCGTGACAAAATCCTCCGTGGCCTCATCCGCGCCTGTGAGAAGCGTCCCGTTTCTGTAGAGCGTCTGGAAGTCATCGTATCCGAGGTTGAGAAAAGCCTGCGCGGCATCGCCCTGGCCGAGATCGAGAGCCGCCAGATCGGCGAGCTGGTCATGGAGCAGCTCTATCCTGTAGATGAGGTAGCTTACGTTCGCTTCGCGTCCGTGTACCGCCAGTTCAAGGACATCAACATGTTTATGAAGGAACTGAAGGGACTGCTCTCTAAGGGGACTGAGGAGCTGGACGGGCTGTAGGAGGCTTTGTGAAGAGGTAATGTGCCATTCCTGGCATAAAGGGGCTAGCCTTGATATTGTGAGGCTGGCCTCTGTGTGAAGCGCCTCTGCACAGAAATTAATTAATTTTATAAATGTGTTGACACTGATGCTGAATTTCTGTATTATATAGAAGTCGCCTACGAAACATAACAACTTGAAAGCGACTTGAGCGAACCGCTCAAAATGGATTTCAGAATACATAATGTGATTCGAAATCAAGCGTATGGGGAATTAGCTCAGCTGGGAGAGCGCATCGCTGGCAGCGATGAGGTCAGGGGTTCGAGCCCCCTATTCTCCACCATACTACGGACTCTTAGCTCAGTTGGTAGAGCAGTAGACTCTTAATCTATTTGTCCAGGGTTCGAGCCCCTGAGAGTCCATCACAGAAGAAACGGCAGAGATGCCGTTCTTTTTTTTGCGGTTTTTTTTCAAATAAAGGAAGCGAGATTATTAGGATATTTTGCTACTGTGCAAACAAAGAATATTGGTAAGGTGTTACCTTATTATCAATGCAGGGGTATTTAATTTATATTTGCAATTCGGTATGGTTTTTTGAGATCCATTCCATCCAAAAGAACGATTGCTATAGTACTTTATAAATTTTGGTGGAATGAGGGTTACTTTCCTGAAGTAATTTGAAGCTGGAGCATCGGTACAGCATCATGATTAATTTAGCAAAGTGTTTTTACTCCAAACTATAGGAACATTATTTTATTTCATCAATTATATATTTATCACCACAATTATTTTTCCGTAGTGACATTTTATCGCAGGCTATTCATATCATTGACGGACTAATAATGGTATCCAAGGAGGAAACGTCAATGGTTAATAAACGATTAAAGTCACAGGAACAGAATACAGAGATCTACGGAACGACCACCTATTCTCGAGATACGGGTAAGGGTCAAGCTGTCACACGAATCTTTAGCTTAGTGATTGGTGGTCTGCTGTTAAGCTCCAGTCTGCTGGGAGGGCTGCTTGGGTGTCCAATTGCTTATGCGAACCAGGTAAGCCCTTCGCCAGCCATTGCTGCTTCTGCTACAACTATTACTGAGTCTGATGATGCCTACCTTCTTAATTTAAGAAGAGCCGTTCAGGTACTCAACGAACAGGGGTGGAGCTTGCAAAGGTTAGAAGTTATTGCTAACAGTCTTACTGCTATTGAGCAGCGTCTGTCGGGCAACACGGAATATAACTACATGGACAAGCTGCGAACGGTCATTCTGGACACGGAAAAAGCGATCGTAATTCATGGAGGAGACGGCTTGAGTACCCTGCGGGGTGAAGAAAATACGATCAATGGCCAAATTCAGCGGATTAAACAAAAGATTGGGTTAACCACTACGGTATCAACGGTAAAATTAGCGGCAGTAAATCAAAATACCGCGCAATCCGAGATTACAACGGCAAAGGCAGCGATAGCAAGTAATGAGATTATCGTTATGCTGGATGGGGTCAAGCAGTCGTATTCCGTTGCTCGCTCCTGTAATGTCTGGAGGGACAGTATTGGTCCCAATGCGCGGTATATTTGAAGCCATGGGTTGTAAAATCAATTTTGATGCTGCCGGACAGGTCATTACAGCGGCAAAATGGGATACCTTCATCACACTGGCGTTAGGCGATAGCTACGGGTATGTGAATTTCGCCAAGATTCGGCTGGCGGTCAAAGCGCAGACAATCAAGAATACGACCATGGTTCCCCTGCGTTTTGTAGCAGAAGCCCTTGGAGCAAATGTCAATTATGATAAATCAAGCAATACGGTAACCATAGATAGCCAGAAGGATGTTCAAAAAGTAATTGGCGGAATAACCGTGAAATATGGCGATCATACGTACGGTAGTCAAAATAGCGACGAGTACAATAAGATCATGGCGATTGCCCAGGCAGCCGTAAGTAAATTCGAACAATACGAAATGCCTAAGGAATATGCGGAGTATATTGATGGTGTTCGGTGGTCAGGTGACAAGGCAGATCGCTCGGAACGCAACGTTCAGCTATACTTTGCAGAAGCAGATATTGGCGAATTGGTAAAGTCCGGGGTCAGCAAGGAAAAGATTGAACATGTATATAAAACAATGCTGCTTGCATGGGATTTAGCCGAAGGTAAGAGTAATCCGGGGGATGGATCGCCCAAATCTGCTTATGATAATCTGGTTAGAGGGGTCAGCGACTGTGATTCTGATGCTCAGGTACTGTCACTGGTTTTTGATATTATGGGCTATAATACAATCATTCTCGCTGGAAACAGTCATGCGGATATGTACGTTCAAGTTGGTGATATTTGGTGTAAGACTGTGGCTGGTACATTCACCAAAACGGGACTGCAAGATGTAAGGCCGAGTGATGCCCGGGTCGTTGCGCAGCCTACATTTGGAGAAAAGATTTGAATAAGCAAAAATAGAATTTATTATTTTTAGTGAAAAAGTCAGGGGTATATCCTCTGACTTTTTTTGTTTTTGGGCGAGGGATTTTAAAATTTAACGACAGTTATCCGGAAGCCGGATTATAAACAAGAAGAAATCAAAGCATTCAACGTCAAGCGTTTACCAATCGTCATTAACCAGACTTAAGGAGGTTAACAGTAATGAAGCAAACATGGTTCACCGCACTACTTGTCAGTGTAATAGGTGTATCTCTATTCTCAGGGTCAGCCGGAGCTTTATCCAGCAGCTCAAGTCCAGAAGTCGTCCAAGGAATCGTGCAATCTGTAGTTCAGCCCACTGAACCCAATAGTTTTGCAACAAATCCGTCTACGGAAGTGTCTACATCCACTATTCCCACTACTTCCGAGGTAGGTAGTCCAGTTGTAACTGAGGTTCTGAATAACCTAGAGGTGGTGACTACTTCTCCTGTTCCCGAGGCTGAAAGCACAGTTCAACCCACTGCATCCTCTATTTCCACTACTTCTACTGCATTACCAACTATTGATAAGTCCAACCGCATGGTCACGGATGGTATCCATGTCGAAGTCTACTATCCAGCCGGTAAGGAGGAACAAGCCTACATTCCTTCGTTCACGCTGGAATTGTGGTCGGCAGACACCAACACACGTATCAGTACGGTAACGGGTAATGCCGAGAATTATCAAGTCGCAGCAGGAAAGTACGCTCTGGTCTTCGCCCACCCGGGGTATCGATTGGGAGATCAGTTGGCGTTAGTCCTGCGTAAAGCCGGAACCGGGGTAGACAGCTTGCAGTTTTGTGAACAGAGTATAGACGGCAACGGCAATCCCTTTCAGCGCGAATATAAGGTAACGGAAAACACACATTACAGCTTTTCAATTGCCCCCTTTACCTATACGCAAGGTGATCAGGACGAACAAATCATTCAAGACCTGACAGCTACAATGCTCCGTCCGCTGAGCGCGACACTCAGCGCAGCATCTAACAAGAACGCGTTGGCACTGCAGGATGGGCAGGGCGGCAAGCTTGCTAATACCGGGGGCCAGATCGAATTGCTTGAGAACAAAGGAACACTGCAAGCCACTTCCGACGACCAAGGTCTGGTCTGGCTCGACACCGATAAGCTTACATGGATGTTCTTAGTTTCTCCTGCTGTCCCAACTACCGGAGGTGTTTCGCCGCAGTCAACCGAGCTGGAGCTTCCCCGGAGATGGTAACTGGAACAGCTAAAGGCATCACAGTGCTACCTGTGGTTTGGAATACCGGACCTTCGGTAAAGAGCGGCGAGATCAAAGTCACGGTTAACGTATCCGGTATTCCCGAGCTCAGCACAGCATGGAAGGTCTTCACCTTAAAATTAACAGATAAGCAGGGTACTACCCGAGTTTATTCAGTCAGTGATAGTCAGGCGGTATTCTCCGGTATTCCTGCAGGGACGTATACGCTGGAGGCCGAGTCTGCATATGCGAAGGTATTCTCTCTACCCCAGCAGATTTCCATAACGACAGATAAACGAGCCGAGCTAAAGCTAACGATCAATCCGCAGTATACACTTGAAATCTCTAAAGATGGCGAGCAATTCAGTTTCTCATTTCTGAATGTAGCAGGGGTCGCCAAGAAAGTTTACACCGGGACCAAGCCGCAAACCCTCGCTGTCGTTCCCGGCAATTCATACATGATTAAGGATACGGAGAATGGTACCATTCATACCATCGTCATTGGCGAACAATCCAAACTGACCCGAGTCGTATTAGGAGCCGGAGTCTTATTCGGGGGTACTGCCACAACGCCGCACACCGGCGACCCAATGCTGCTGTATATTTTGGGCCTTACTCTCATGCTGCTCCTGTCCATCGGGTTGTTTCTGTTATACCGGAAGATAAATAAAAAAACATCATCTAACCATTCTTGGATGAGTATTATACTGATTGCCGCACTCGGTAGTTCTATTTTATCCGCTTCTTTACCATCTGCAGCGTATGCCGATGGCGGCGGTGCGAATGTAGGCGGTACACCACCGGCAACTGGTAGCAGTGGGTCGGCCACCGCTGCCGGAACGTTCCAAACCTCGAACAAGGTAGCCATTCTGCAATTTGGTTTTATTCCGAACAAGGTCAAAAGCAACGGTTCCGGGGTATTGACCGCATCATCGACAGCCACCGATCTGCAGGATGATTTTAAATTCAACTACGAGCCGTACATGTTCTATATGGCTCCGAGCAAAACATCCGATCAGTTGTTCCGTAAGAACGGCTCGGGGGTCATTACGTTCGAAGAAGCTGGAACCGGTTCAACCCTGTATGGCAGTAATCCCCTCTACCCGGGCAGTACCAAGGGAGTCGACAAAGCCGCCATATTGCAACGAACCTTAGAGTATGCGGATAATGCAACCCAAGCTATGGACGGTAACTACTTCAAACATGTCATTGCGGAAACCTTGGTCGCGATGGACCCGGGCAATCCAGATCGCTCCTTATCTGGCGAGGGGTCGGCGTCAACCATTGGTGATTCATTAAAAAATATGCTTGAGGACTATATCTTAAAGCATGGTAGCGACGACCAATGGGACAAACTGGATTCGCAGATTGTATCCAGCTTGATGTTCCAAGGATATATGGACTTAATTCGGGACAAAGGAATTCTTAAAGGCAATGCCTATACAGCCTATGCCCAAATGATGCAGGAGAAGTTCAGCAAGAATGAGATTGTCTTTTTCGCCCAAACGCTGGTTGGTATCAGTGTCAAGGATAATGCCAGCCCTACTAGCCGCGACTTTGCGTTTATGAGTGTACATGAAGCAACAGCATGGTACCTGCACATTCGCCAGCAAGCTCGTCCTACAGATACGGCTCTATTCAGCCTGTCGACCAATCGTGAATATGAAGCGGTAACAAAAGGCGGGGCCAGCAGTGAAGCGCAAGGCGCTTCCTCTCCGTACAGCGAGAACGGAAACTTCCCAAACACGTATCAATTGTATGCCAGGGATTACTATGCCCGGACATTGAAGCCAGTCAGCAGCAAGGTGGCCTTGTCGGACAACTGGCGACACGTTGAAAGTCGATCCAGAAGTCATGATGGCTTACTCGGATACCGCTGGTAATACCAGCTTGGCTTACGTTGCTGGTGACGTTCTACGTGATATCAAGCCATGAATTGAATCCCCTATTTCTTAGAAGTAGGGGTATTTTTCTGCCGAATTTTTTTTGAAATATTACGACAGTAAGACAGAGGCGTAAACATATATTGGGGACGGTTGCAAACATGATAAGGACATTCAGTAACCTTCATTAAATAGAAAGCAAAAGGACAAAAGTTCAAAGAAGAAAGCATGACAAAGCAAGCAAGAATAAAGAACGCTCAGCGGATAGAAGAAAGCAAAGTTATAGTGAGGTAAATCTCGATCTTATTATCTCCGAAGAAAACGAGTACATACTATCTGAGCAGGACCTAATCCGGCTTCACCGATTGAATAAAGAGCTTGATGATGCCCAAGAAGAAATGAAGAAGTATAAAGCTGAGGTAAAGCATTCTCTCAAAGGAATCGGCAAGTTTACAAGTGAGCTTTTAAGTGAATTAATTGAGGAAACTGGTCAAAGAATTGCTGAACTGGAGGGTCACATTGGGCAAGCTAGATGTGAAGCAGAAGCTAATGCATTGAACTGAATGAGCTGGAGACATTGCAACAGTACGTTCCAAACTTGCGCAAGGTATTTAAACAGGCTTCAGCCCAGCAGAAGCAAATGATGATTCGGACAATCATTGGCGGTATTGAGATCCATAGAGACGGGGTCAAGGTTCACTTCAAACTGCGAATTAGTTAGTTTATTGGTACGATAGGTGTCGAGGTTAGCGGTCTGATGGATGTTGATAAGGTGATAGTGAAGATTTTAAGCAACATTTAGAGCGTTTGGTTGAGATGAGGCTCCTGCGGTCAGCGGGGGTCTTTTTGAATGTTTAAATTGGAAGAATTTTCTGTAATTTGTATGAGAAATAGGATATCATATGGGTGTATAACTAAAAAGGTAGAATGGAATTATACGCTCCTTATTTTTCATATTGAGTTTGACTTGATAAAAGAAAATATGAAAGTCTATTAATCTGTATAAATGGGAGGTGGTATTCAATGAACACACGTTGGCTTGTAAACACGCCGTATCCAATTGGACAAACCAAAATTTTCTATAAATCTCTCGATTACCATAGAGGAAATCCAACAACAGATAAATCAGTGTGGGATACTGGCTTCTCTATAAAAGAGGAAATCGATTGTTTTACCGATGCACACAGAAGTAATTGGGTGCATAGTGGTAGTCAGAAGACAATTTTTTATGGGGTCAGGAGAAGCTTTGGTAAGTTGGGGATTGGTAGACTTCCTGACAGAAAAGAACTTCAAGTTGCCAAATTTAAAGATGATGGTAATACTAACGAATATCATGGATATCCTGTGGATCATACTATTATGAAAGATAAAGTTCCGACAAATATATTGCGCGATTGGTTTAAGCAAGGAATTATCACTAAACCTCAGATGTCAAGAATGCAGAGGTGCATGGAATAATGTTAAATCCAAAGGAAGTACATATCGAAGGAGATTTTTGGGATACAATTCTAAATAATAATATTCTTTATTTATGGACTATGGACGGAACCCTTAGATCATTTGATTGGAGAAAGATTAAAGAAATATCAAATGGCGTGGATAGACTTATGATCACAATGAGTGACTTGATGAAGTATGAATCATTTAATGCTATCCATGATATGGATACCCTCCCGAGTGATATTGATATTTACAACGACAATTTGTATATGACGATGGATGACGGGCTATTTGAATACCCTCTCTTCAATGAAAATTATCGCAACATTAAGTATGGACAATTAAGTGGAACTCCTTTTTTAAGACTTTCTATTAGGAGAAACGGGAGAATAGCTTTATCAGCAGGTGAGGAAGGTTTATTCGAGTACAACATCTTGAAACTGAAAAATTGGAAAAGTTGGGACATAAAAGAGACTGAACCCAATTTATATCATTTATCAACACAACATTCATTATCGGCTAATTGGATCTATTCAAGTATTTATAGTAACTCAAATAAATATCCATCCTATTTGGCAGGGTATTTTTGGGATAGAGGACAAATAAGGTATAACCACATTATTAATGAGGACACAATTTTTAGAGACTATTCTGGACAAATTAGTTGGGTTTATGATGGTTATATCTATAAGGCTACAAATGAGGGAATTGTCAGCGTCAAGTATCATCAACAACAACAGAGATTCGGGGATATCAAGCACATATCATTTCAACCTTGGAAGGGGAGAATATTGAGTGCTTCAGCAGCACCTTTTGGTTCTGTTATTGAATGTGTAAATGCTTTAGTCATAATGAAAAATGAATATGAGTTTCTTAATCTTCCAGGGGAGGTTTCCCGTTGGAGAATTTTTTCAAAAGATAATTTATATAGTAATTACCTAAACATTGTTTATGAGGATAAAGTGTCAATCTATATGTTTTAATTCTCAAAGATAAGGGGCGTAGGTTATGTGATGAATTATTTATATAAACTGAGAGATTATCTTGATGGAAAAAATGAGAACTCTATTGAATATATTATGTATAAAAAAGAGTTATCTCGTATACTTGAAAGCCATTTGAAGGAATACAATCCAGAAAGAATAATTGATAATTACGTAGAATTCTTATCAGAAAAGAAGTTTTCTAAAAAAATCATAAAAAAAGGGGAGATATTTCTTCGGGGAAGAATAGGAAGTTTTTCGATTTCAGGTTCCAAAGGTACTTTTAATACTAAATTTGTTTTGCCCTATTATGGAAAAATGATTGAAGCTGCCCCCAATCTATACATTAGGTGGAAGATTTAATAGAGCAGGAAATTCCTACCTATACTTAGCTTCCAACTTGGAGACTTGTTTTGCAGAAGTCCATATGCAAGTTGGTCAAGTATGTAGCATTGGTGAATTTGAATGCCTTGAAGATATCGAATTAATTAATTTAAGTGATTTTGGTGAAGATTTAGAATTGAAAATTTGGTATGAGGAAATAACTCAGCCTGTACATAATGAAATTAGGCATAAGTATTTTATTACCCAATTTATTTCGGATGTGCTCATGAAATTTAATAAAACGGGTTTATACTTTAAAAGTGTACAATCAGCTGGTGATAACATTGTTTGTTACTCTCCAGAGAAATTTAGGTTAATTCAATATAGTGAAAAACTATATAAAGCCAATAAAATTAAATATGAATATGACCAAATTGAAGATACGATAAGGGAATATGTTAAACGGACAGACCATCGTCGAAGTATTAGCGATTTGAATACTAATGATACTGAAGAAAATGAAAGACAAGTAGAGTACTTGCTAAATTGGATTGATAATAAATTAAAATGATGTGGAGAAGTGAGTAAGGTAGTTGTATCCATATTAATCTCAAACCATTCATTCCAATATGTTGTTTTCGAGGCGTTTATCGGTGTGTAAATGACCATCTGTGGGAGTACATGCTGGCAGATAGATGTGCTCAGCGATTCGATACGGCACACCTTTAATTTCCATTATGTGGGGTAGACGATTTTGAAGGAGAGTCAGGGATCATAGCATCTATCAATCGCTGGATGATGTACTGAACTTTTTGCGTCATTTGCAATGGATTGAGGCGAGAAGAGCTTAAAGGAGGTTCCAAATTGAATGATTTGATCCTCGATTCATCTATATACGAATTATTCAGTAAAGCTATTGATAAGCATGATGATTTTCTAATCAAACGATATGCGGATTATATAGGTACTGACCGATGGAGTATCATCTGTTCCACAAAAGATTGGCTACACGTGGCTGTATACGGATTGCCACACATTGATCTACACCACGAAAGCGACGATGCTCGATCACTAAACGTAATACAAATGCTTATGGCTTTTGATCTTGTTGTACAGGCGATTCAGCAGTTGTATAGGGTTTTTGAACGACAGTATCCGTATAAGGAAGATAGGTCGATATTTGAGCAGAACGTGTCAGATGATAAATTTTTCAAGCAAATACGTGCCTGCTTCGCAGCCCATCCTGTCAACTTAGATAGTAAAGACGGTACAAAGAACAAAGACGGAGAGAAGTACTTTGCATCATGGTCAAGCGATAGAGTGGGCAATGGTGATTATTCGGTATACTTGTATAGCAATAAACCAAGTTCATTACCTATCAGATTCTCTATCTCACTTATGAAGATATTGGATTATACAAAGAAAAGATACCTGCTCTTAAACAATCTAATTAGTTTTATTGAACAGGAAGAAAAACAAGAGCATTTCCAACTCCAAAAAAGAATGATTAAACGTAACGATGATCCTGTTCAACAATTGTTAATTCTTCAACAAGAAAATCAGGAGAGATTAGGTAGAGAAGGTAGTGGTGGATACAGTTATGAGATTACAACAATGCTGGATCTTTTTTATGCGCCTAAAGACTTCCCGAACGATGTACAAGAAGTTTGTGAGGAATACTTAAGAACTCTTTCACTTGTTATTGAAGATATTTATTGGAATCTTCAGAATATGATATTTGAAGATTTACCCAATGGTAGGTTACTTCACCCGGAGATATTCATTGAAAATCTGTTTTATAGCATATCAAAAGTGTTTGAATACATTCATCATTCAACCCAACATAATCGAGCATTATTAGGGCATCATTTAAAGCGTCTTATCGATAAAGGAGTTTTGCCACCCTTGGCAGAACATCATATGAATAAGTCCGACCTTCATCTACTTCTCTTAGTTGGACTAGTCAGGAATACGCCCACTAGAATTAAGGCGGAAAACTAGTTTCATTAATAGACAACCATTTGCTCACTGCAGATGGTTGTCTATTTTTGAGTTTAACCCAGTGAACCCAATGTTTTTAATTTAGATGTATATGAAGGCGTAGCCCACTCTTTGTACTTCAAGAAATCCGTATCGGTTAAATTAACGGTTTTTATAACCCACCCGGTCAGTCTAGCCACAGAGGAGGTATCCACCGTTCAAACTTCTGTGTATGAATCGGAGACGGTCAGCCATTCCGTCTATGGCAAACTGGCGGTTACGGAAGCGGTATATGAGGCTTCCGATCCCAAGTATTTTCAATACACAGGGATTTACGGCTACGATAGTGATGGCTGCTATACAGCGATTAAAATTAAGATCACGGGGTATGATGGCCCCGGAGGTGAAGTAATCAAGCTTTCTTTCAAGCTGGATATTGGTTCTTTCCTGAGTACAGCAGGGGTAACCTATAACGGTGCTGAACTGTTTGAAGATGTCGCTAAGCCGGTAAGTAAAGTATTGACTCACGAAGTCAATCTTAAGAAGATAAAGTAATCCAAGAGCGACAAGCCTATGAATTTATCACTATAGCTTATAGTCAACGATTAGTAGGCCCACAGACTTATCTGTGGGCTTGTTTTTCATACCAAATTCCACCAAACTTATGATATAGTAGAGAGAAACTAACCGGAATATAGAAATTTTAGAAGAATGATCAATTCTATTGTCGGAAATTGTGGGTAGATAGTCCTTTGAATTGCTTGAGTTGTTCTATTACAGCATGAGGTGAATAAAATTATGGCTAAAACGTATTATGCAGAAGGCAGACAGGTAGCATTTGTCCTCCGGGGACTATTTATTATGGGAGGTTTGGGAATCTACTTCAGCATTCCCGGTTTACATTGGGGCTTCTTCTTTGGAATCTTGTTTGGTTCCGTTATTCTCGGTGAAATTTTCAGCGGCATGTGGACGCGTAAACGGCGGAGGGACAAGAAGGCCAATAAATCCACCCGTACCAGTGGAGTGAGGCAAGTTAGTACAACCAAAGCTAAGAGTAGCGCTCACAACACTTCGGCTAAGACACCCATGAAGAAGTTGACAGATGCGCAGATACTAAAAGCAGATGTAAGGACATTGTCCGGTACGGATTTTGAGAGGTTAATGGAGCTATATTACATAGATCAAGGCTATACCGTACAACGCATTGGCGGTTCCGGCGATCATGAAGTAGATTTGATCCTCAAAGGCAAAGAGGGGTAGAAAATCGCCGTGCAGTGCAAGCGCTGGAAGCAGGATGTCGGAAATGATATTGTATTGCGTCTTAAGGCAGGCAAACAGGTTCACGGCTGTTATGATGCATGGATTGTGACAACGAGTAATTTCACCAAGGCGGCGAAAGAGGCTGCAGATAGGTTGAATATTAAGTTGATAAATGGGTTGTCTTTGGATGATAGGTTGAAGAGATGGAAGGCTACATCAAAATAGAAAAATTCATTGAATTGACTATTCTTTAGATAGGGGGATTTTTATGATAAAAGGAGATATTTTTTCTAAAAGATTTAGACTTGTTCGAGCAATTCCTGGAGGGAACCAGAGTGAAATATGGGTTTGCCGTGATCTAAATTCGGAAGATGATGAAAAAGTAGCATTAAAGATTTTGTCTGGTAATGACAACGAAATTTTACAGGCGTTTTTTAAAAGGGAGACCGAAGCACTCACTCTTTGTGAGCATCCGAGCATAGTTAAGATATTTGACTCAGGGTACGACGATGACACTAGGAAATATTGGATTTCGCTAGAATATATCGAAGGTGATACCTTAGAAGAAAAATTACGAAATCCCAGTGATGATAATATTACCATACAATTGCTGTTAGAAATTTGTGATGCTGTGGCAAGTGCACATTCAAAGGATATTATTCATCGAGATTTGAAGCCTTCAAATATAATGATAGATTCTACTGGTTCAGTGAAAATTGTTGATTTTGGGATTTCAAAAATTAAAACTGCTATCCAAGATGGTGCAACTGTGAGAGGCTTTGGATCGCCTCCGTATACATCACCTGAACAAATCGATTTGCAGGATGCTGATCAAAAGTCTGATATATATTCATTAGGAGTTATTTTTTTTCGTATGTTATCAGGCAGAACCCCGAATGCTTCCGAAGACCTCATTAAACAATTATTAGGAAGCGATTTACAGGAGGAGTATATACAAATTATTTCCAAAATGGTTTCCTTTAATAAGGAAGATAGATATCCATCAGTTTTACACTTTAAAAGAGAATTAATGCGATTAGCTAAAAAATATCACAAGAATACTACGATTTTATATGTTCAGCCGACTCAAAATTTCACCAATAAGTTAGCCCAAATGGAACTGATTGAAATAGGAGCTGAGAGTGAAACAAAAGATTGGATTAATAAGGAGTTCAATTTAAATGCGATTTATATAGAAAAAGGTAAGCAAGAAAATGAATGGATTATGTATATGCAAAAATATAAAATTGTTGCGGTCCAAGATTTAAATTCTCAATTCTTTTTGATTAAAAACATTTTTTTAATTTCAGTTATAGATATGGCCCGTAATGTGGAATACTCTTTTGCATGTAATGTAACCTGGAAAGCAGTGTCAAAGAAATCACTCGTACCTAAGAATAATCATCTAGAATTACTTTTGGATGAAATATTAACATGGAAAAAAACGATGGAAATAAAAAAGCAAAAAGAGCTCCAACATAAGAGAACCCTTTCGCAGTGGGAGAATGTTTTAAAAATTCAAAGAAAGTATCTGTTAGAGAAAGAAATAATTATTCAATATGCTACTTGGGATGTTAGTGCAGATCAAAGTAGTTTAGAAGTTGATCTACACAATGAAATAGAATATTCAAGTTTGCTTTTAGAGCAACCAATATTAATGAGTTCTATTGAAGAGAATAAAAGAATTAAAGTAGGCGCAGTTGTTGGTTTAGATGGCAAGAAAATGATTGTTTCTCTGGGAAGAGGAGTCATTACTGATGATATAAAAGAATATGGTGAACTTACTTTGGATAATAAGCAAGTTAATGCAGCTTTAAAAAGGCAGGAAGATGCCCTTCGTTCTGTGAAATATGGAGATTCAAAAAATCCAAAACTATTAGAAATTATTGAAAATCCTAATAAGGTAAGAACTACGGAACATTCAATTGGTTTTTACTATGATAAGGATTTGGATCTTGCAAAAAAGAGAGCAATATCATCAACGTTAGGAGCAGAATTGTATTTGATCCAAGGACCACCAGGAACCGGAAAAACAAAAGTTATAAGTGAGATTGTTGCTCAATTAGTAGGGCAAAATCCTAGTGTGAGAATTTTATTAACCTCCCAATCAAATGCTGCGGTTGACAACGCCTTAGAAGCAACTATAAAGCTAACAAAAAATTGTTCATTTTTAAGAATTGGACGTAAAGATAAAATAGGTGATAAACTTACTAACTTTCAGTTAGAAGAAAGCATTGATAACTGGATAAAAAAAACTACTGAAAAAAGTAGTGAGTTCACCCAAAAGCTCAATTTTAGTAAGAACAATCACTTGATAGAATTAGGAGAAATTGCAGATGAATTGTCTGGTTTGGAGTCTCGAAATTCGGAATTGATGGATTTAAACGGAGAATTGGAAAAGCTTAAGTATAAATTGTATGAGAGTAATAACAGTGACTCAATAAATAAAGAAATGACTGAAAATATACAGAAAGAACTTGAATTAAGAGAATCTGAGTACAGGGAGATCTTTTCCGAAATTTTATATGATCTGAGAAATATCAAAATATTAAACCCAAAAGTTGAGTGGGATCGAATATTTAATTCAACTGATTTATTGAAAACTATTCAATTATTTGAAAGAGAGCATGAGCGTAACCGTAGAGCATTAGCAAGTTTAGATCAAGTAGAAGTAATACGTCAAGAATGGCTTAAGAGGCTTGGAAGAGGAAGGGAATTCGAAGCTATCTGTGCAAGTGAAACACAGGTTATTGCGAGTACATGTTTAGGCACGGCTAACATTCCGGGCGTATGGTCAGCTGAATATGATTGGGTAATCGTGGATGAGGCGGGACGTGCAACTCCACCTGAAATTTTGGTGCCGTTAGTAAGAGGTAAAAAGATTTTATTGGTCGGAGACCATAAACAACTTCCACCCATTGTTGACATTGATTTTACAAAAGACGACTTGGAAAAATTTGAAATTAATAAATCTTTTCTTGAGACTAGCTTATTTGAGGATATATTCAACCGATCTAATGATTCTATTAAATCTACTCTTGACATACAATACCGAATGCATTCAGGTATAGGTCAACTGATAAGTGATGTTTTTTATGACGGAACTGTTCAAAATGCTGAATCAACTACGAATTTATTACATTTAATAGGCGAATATAAGGGGAAAAGCGTAGTGTGGATTTCAACAAGCACAAGAGAAGAGCGATTTGAGAGTTCATTGCCCTCTAGTAAAAGTAAACAAAATCAATTAGAAGCTAAAATAATTCTAGAAAAGTGTATTAAAATAGAAGAAGAGTTAAATGGTAGTGGAGAAAAAATATCAATAGGAATTATAACTGGTTACACAGATCAGAAGTTATTGATTGAACAAATTGTTAGTCCCAAAGATAAAGAGAAGTGGAAAAATACAAGTATCGAAGTTGATTCGGTAGATGCTTTTCAAGGTCAAGAAAGAGATATTGTCTTTTATAGCATTGTTAGAAGTAATAAAAAACGTGATATAGGTTTTTTGAAAGACTACCGGAGATTGAACGTAGCGTTATCGCGAGCACGGAAATTAATCTTTATTGTCGGTGATTTAGATATGGTACGTGATGCAAATACCTATGAAGTAGCGAATCCCTTTGCAGAAGTAATTAAACATATTCAAAAAACTGACTATAAAAATTGTTCGATTGAGGTGTTTAATAAGTGAGAATTGAAGAATTAGCAGAAAAATATTCAACACTTTTCTCGGAGCACGAATTGATACATTACACAGAAGTAGCATTTCCAGTTTGGAGATTAAGTGTAAATGTTCTCATGCAAAAAGAACTGTCTATCAGTGTTGTAGATGAGTTTGTTCTTAAGTTAGTAGATAGTGGTTTAGAAAAAATCGATCATATTTATGGAGTGCTCGGATTAGAAGAAGAAATTATAAAGAATGCTGCTGTATTTTTATTGAAAAATGAGTTAATTAGAATTGATCATGTAGAACAATCCATTAAGTTAACAGAACGTGGTATAGGAACACTTGAAGGTATAAAGGTGAATGTGCCGGAGAAAAGATCGATTTCTTTTTCGATTAATGGTATCACTGGACAATACAATGCTCTTGAAAGCACCCAACTTTATCCGGGATCTGTAATAAAAACTCAGGGTATACCGTCCTTATATTTTAATAAAGATATCCCACTACCTTCGGATGATACAATAGAGCATAGTAAATTAGAGAGTTTTCTGAAGGAAATGTATAATAAAGGATATTCTGTACCGAAAGGAAGACTACATGAGATAACAGAAGTTGAAAAGAGTTTTGCAATGTTTATTAAGTTAAGGGTTTTGACTTACTATGAAGCTAGAACAGATAGTTATAAATATGTTGTTTTTGATAGAGATACCCGTGCTCATGAATATGATGGTTTTTTATCTGAGTTAGACAGAAAAGAACATGTAGGAATACTTCCTTTAGAAGAAAAAAATATAGTGCTTGATGCAACACCTACTATAAAACTTTCTGAAAGCACTATAAATGAAGCTGAGAATAATTTAGCAGAGTTGAAAAAATTTGAAATGAGATTGGGTCAGGTTGATCAAGAATCGAAATTAACCACTCTGTCTAAAACAGCTAGGCAAGAATTACTTCTCGAAATTGAAAATATGAAGAATCAAATCGATAAAATAAAGAGCTCTACAAGACTTTTAAGAACTTATGAGCATAGGCCCATATTGGAGAAAAGCTTGCACGTGTCTAAAAAATGGGTGGTAATCGTTTCACCTTGGTTGGCTCCTGATGCGTTTGATGATGATCTTATGGCTAGAATTGATAAGAGCCTTCAAAGAGGTGTTAAGGTTTTTATACTTTTTGGATACCCTCAAGAGCTAAATGAGAGGAAAAAACGTGATGAGAAGATAGTTATTGAGAAGTTAAATAAAATGAAAAGTAAAAAACATGGTAGATATCTATTATTTAAAAAAATAGGAATAACACATGAAAAAGTTTTAATATGTGATAAGTCGTTTATTGTAGTCGGCAGCTTTAATTGGCTTTCCTTTCGTGGAGATGCTCAGAGAGGCCTTCGCTTAGAGAAAAGCGTATATACTGAGAACAAGAACGTTATTACTGATGCTCTTAATGATGTTATTCACTATGGAGAGCTCGATCTTAAAATCTTTGAGTGATATATAAGGGGGGATGTATGTTTAGATAAGAATATAATCTTGTGATTATATATTCTCTCAGCCCAAAAAACTCAAGCGGAAACTCCTTCGAAATGTGGGTATGGAAAGGGTATGGAAACTTATACTATATGGATAAATAATAATATGTTATACTTAGTAGGCCTTATGTTTTAGACATAAGGGTTGGAGATTGTAGTCAACTGGCTGGCATGTATTCTTAGGAATATTTCCACAGTTGAACTCGGTTCACTAATCAGGATTGTGGCTAGCCACAACACTATATTGATTATTGGACTCCCCTCCTTGACTATTATAACATAGTTAATCATTAGGGCGACATTTTGGGTAGTTGAATTCAGGACGGCAATCATAACAGAATGAATACAAGTTGAGTTATACCTGCCAGTTAAGGGATGCTACCCTCCATGCTGGCGGGTATTACGCTTTTTAGGGGGTTAATGTGGATATCAAAAAATGGAAAGACAAGAATCAAAAAGGTCGGAAATATGCTCACTTTGATTCAAAAGTTTCATTAGATAGAGTGTGGAACTACATTAGTAATCCAGACAAAGTCAAGGAACATGGGTTTTACCCTTTTATCCACTACACTTTATCTTTTATAAAGTATAATAAGAGTTTTGGAAAAAAGGTAAAGACTCGTGAGATTTGTTATTCTGCACATCTAGATCGTTATATTTATCAATACTATGGATTCAAGCTAAATCAACAATACAATTTAAGAGTAGAATTGGATGGAATCAATCATTCATCTATAGCTTATCGCGATAATTTACATAAGAATAATATTCATTTTGCCAAGGCAGCCATAGATTTTATTAAAAACTCAAAGAGTTGTTATGTAATTATAGGCGATTTCACCAAATTTTTTGATAGCCTAGACCATACATATCTAAAAAAGATGCTTTGTAACTTATTGGGAGTTTCAAAATTACCAGCTGACTACTATGCTGTTTTTAAAAATATAACTAAATATTCTGTTTGGAAATTAGAACATTTACTTAAGACAAATGGTTTTGAAAATAATGTTAGGGGGATACAACAACTTAATAAGTCCAAGATGGTTCTTTCGCCTGTCAAGTTTAAGGAATTAAAAAAACAGAATGTTAAGCCTAACAAAAACACTTACGGTATTCCCCAAGGTTCAGCAATTAGTGCAGTTCTATCTAATATCTATATGTTAGAATTCGATAAAAAATTGAATGATTACGTCACTGAAAGATCTGGTCTTTATATGAGATATAGTGATGATTTTATCATCGTATTACCAAAAGAGGATCTCGGTGTGTTTAAAACTCAATATCAATTCGTTAATTCAGTTATCAACTTGGTTCCCCATGTGTACTTGGAGCCAGAAAAGACACAGGTATTTGATTATAATAACGGGAAGGTTAAAAGCTGTAACGAGGACGTATTAATAAATGTCGAAAATGGAAAAGAGATTATAAATTATTTAGGCTTTACGTTTGATGGTGAGAAAGTAACTCTAAGGGACAAAACTGTATCGAAATATTACTACAGATTGTACCGAAAATTAAATACAATTGTTAAAAATAATGGACGCACAAAAACAGGCAAGAGAATCAGCTGTAAAAATGTTTATTTAAAATATTCTATAAAAGGATCGAGTCAGGATGATGGGAATTTTATCTCATATGTGAAGAGAGCTGAAAGAGTATTTGACAAGGAAGAGTCTGTGGGCCTTGTGAGAAAGAGGCATATGCAAAAAATTAGAAAGCAACTGAATAAAATAAACTAGATTTTTGGGCAGTGCCCCTGACCATCACGCCAGAGCGCATCGCTGGCAGCGATGAGGTCAGGGGTTCGAGCCCCCTATTCTCCACCATACTACGGACTCTTAGCTCAGTTGGTAGAGCAGTAGACTCTTAATCTATTTGTCCAGGGTTCGAGCCCCTGAGAGTCCATCACAGAAGAAACGGCAGAGATGCCGTTTTTTTGTTGTTTCTTCATACCATATATATAGCTGTAGACGGATATCAAAAATTATGTTTTCGTTCTTACAGCATGTTCCTCCGGGGACTTTTCTATAAATCAAGGGAGCATCTCTTCCCAGGCGGGTGATACTACACCTGTAATATCGAATGTTGAAACTAATTTCCCCAAAAAAGATGGTTGGTACATAGTTCCGAAGAACAGCGGCGAACTGGATGTTTCCGTAAATGCTACAAACGTTGAAACGATTCTTTTTTGGGCGGTCCCAACGGGCACAGAAGCTTGGGGAGAGAGAGAACTTGTCGGTTACGATATAAATGGAGAAGATGGTTGGAATCTAACCTGGAATATATCTGGGATGTCATTGCATCATCGAATTGCCATCCAAGCATTAGGGAGCGATGGGAGAACAATCACCGATGAAACGATACAAATTCCCATTCTTACTATGAGGAAGTGATGAAGCTTATGAAATGCCCTTACTGTGATCACACCAATACCAAAGTGCTTGACTCCCGTCCAGCCAATGAGAATAAGTCAATCCGCCGCAGGCGCGAATGCGAACTGTGCAGCCGCCGTTTCACCACCTTTGAAATGATTGAAGAGACCCCGCTGATCGTCATCAAAAAAGACGGCAGCCGCGAAGAGTTCAGCCGTGACAAAATCCTCCGTGGCCTCATCCGCGCCTGTGAGAAGCGTCCCGTTTCTGTAGAGCGTCTGGAAGTCATCGTATCCGAGGTTGAGAAAAGCCTGCGCGGCATCGCCCTGGCCGAGATCGAGAGCCGCCAGATCGGCGAGCTGGTCATGGAGCAGCTCTATCCTGTAGATGAGGTAGCTTACGTTCGCTTCGCGTCCGTGTACCGCCAGTTCAAGGACATCAACATGTTTATGAAGGAACTGAAGGGACTGCTCTCTAAGGGGACTGAGGAGCTGGACGGGCTGTAGGAGGCTTTGTGAAGAGGTAATGTGCCATTCCTGGCATAAAGGGGCTAGCCTTGATATTGTGAGGCTGGCCTCTGTGTGAAGCGCCTCTGCACAGAAATTAATTAATTTTATAAATGTGTTGACACTGATGCTGAATTTCTGTATTATATAGAAGTCGCCTACGAAACATAACAACTTGAAAGCGACTTGAGCGAACCGCTCAAAATGGATTTCAGAATACATAATGTGATTCGAAATCAAGCGTATGGGGAATTAGCTCAGCTGGGAGAGCGCATCGCTGGCAGCGATGAGGTCAGGGGTTCGAGCCCCCTATTCTCCACCATACTACGGACTCTTAGCTCAGTTGGTAGAGCAGTAGACTCTTAATCTATTTGTCCAGGGTTCGAGCCCCTGAGAGTCCATCACAGAAGAAACGGCAGAGATGCCGTTTTTTTGTTGTTTCTTCATACCATATATATAGCTGTAGACGGATATCAAAAATTATGTTTTCGTTCTTACAGCATGTTCCTCCGGGGACTTTTCTATAAATCAAGGGAGCATCTCTTCCCAGGCGGGTGATACTACACCTGTAATATCGAATGTTGAAACTAATTTCCCCAAAAAAGATGGTTGGTACATAGTTCCGAAGAACAGCGGCGAACTGGATGTTTCCGTAAATGCTACAAACGTTGAAACGATTCTTTTTTGGGCGGTCCCAACGGGCACAGAAGCTTGGGGAGAGAGAGAACTTGTCGGTTACGATATAAATGGAGAAGATGGTTGGAATCTAACCTGGAATATATCTGGGATGTCATTGCATCATCGAATTGCCATCCAAGCATTAGGGAGCGATGGGAGAACAATCACCGATGAAACGATACAAATTACTAACGAATAGATCACGATTGGATAGCCCATTCATTTTCAAATTGCGATTTGATGAAGAGGGGCTGGGGTGCACCAGCCTTTACTCAAGGATAGTTTCCACGCAGTGTACTCTTCGCGGCTAGTCATTGATTCTTTAAGAAGGGAGTAATTCCATGATCATTGATAATCAGGAATACCTTGTCAAAGGTTTAAACTACACGATCCGTTCAGCAGTTAAGGCAGATGCGAAGTCTCTGTCCGGGGTAAGGCTTAAAGTTGACGGGGAGACCGAGCATATGGACCGGGTGCCGGGAGAAGCTTTTATTGATGAAGCCGGATTTGAAACAATTATTGAGAGGGATACGAACCATCCGCGGAATATATGTCTGGTTGCGGAAGCGGACGGCAGAATCATTGGCTATTCCCGGTGTGAAGGACATGATCTTCAGCGGTTTAAGCACAAGGTGGAATTTGGGGTAGGAGTCTTGAAACAATATTGGGGCTTCGGAGTAGGTAAAAACCTTCTGCAGGTGTCCATTTCCTGGGCTGACGCAAACGGAATAACCAAAATCATTCTAAGCGGCGTTCTGGAAACCAATGAGAAGGCTATCCGCTTGTACCAAAGCCTTGGTTTTGAAGTTGAAGGGATACTGAAGAAGGACCGTATCCTGTCAGACGGCAAATATTACAGTACATATATAATGGCGAGATATACAGATTAGGTCTGAGAGTAGAATGGCTTGATTATCCCCAAGAACGGCAGAGCTGCTGTTCTTTTTTATTTGTCTCGGGTATCTGAGCCCCCTTTTCTATTTACAAACCGATGGTCGGTATGTATAATCATGATAAATTAAAGTCAAAGCAGAACGAAGGAGGAGAATCGCCATGAAGAACTCAGATCGCCGGAAGCAGACCATCCGGCAACTACTGGATGCAACCAAGGAATTGTTGCGGGATAAAAGCTGCCATGCGATCACCTTAAAGGATATCATGGAGCAATCGCAATTATCGAAGGGTGCAATATTCCATTATGTAAAGAGTAAGGATGAGATTTTTGCCTGGGTGCTGGAGGAGCGGCTTGAAGCCGTGAATGAACGTTTTGAGGAAGAAGTGGCAGGCAGCCTTAACAAAACATTCGACGGGCCGATGCTGGCCATCTCCAGGAGCCTTGCAGGATTGGAAGACAGCCATGAAGCGACTAATAAGGTTCTTCTATACTTGCTGGGCAAGGAGAATGAACCGGCTGTAGCGGAAGTCCTTGCGCATTTTCATGAGCGGTCGGTATCAGTCTCCAGGCAGTGGATTACAACGGGTCAAAGGCACGGGGTGATCAAAGAAAACGTGAACCCTGATGAGACGGCGGAATTGTTCGTCCTGCTGTCACTGGGTCTGCGTGTGCGGGCATCCCTGCGCCCATCATCTAAGTCAGTTGCAGCGAAAGAGGTATCGGACTTTATGGCTGGAATTCTAAAAAAATAAAGTTAAGGGAGGATTATAAAATGGTTCCTTTTATAGCGCTCATCTTATCCTTTTTGTTGTTTCGGGTGGTTGGTCTCCTGGGCGTGACTTATTGGAATGACTGGCATACCTCCATTCAATGGGCAGTATCCATAATGCTCCTAATGGGTGCTTCTGCTCATTGGGGGCGGCGGCGGTCTGATTTGGTAGGAATGGTGCCGCCTGGTTTTCCGCAGAAAGAATGGATTGTGACGGTTACCGGGATCTTGGAAATTGCCGGAGCTATCGGTATCCTTCTGCCCGCTTTCTCACCAGCTGCTTCTGTGTGCCTCATTTTGCTTCTTATCGCAATGCTCCCCGCCAATATCTATGCCGCCCGCAACAAGTTGACAATCGGCGGCAAGCCTGTGCCGAAATTGCCGGTGCGCATAGGAATTCAGATCATATTTATCACTGCAGTACTGCTTGCCTCCCCAGTGTTCTATCTACCTGGTTAGCGGGGGAACACTCAGCCATCCGCTACAAGCAACAAATTAAGCTGCTGCACCTCTTGCCCGCCCACTCACACGCCTCTACCTGCCACGACCGGAGCGACATAGTGCCATTTGTTGTTGCATACAACACTATTATTTATAAACCATTCCCTAGTTATGACGCCAGGCAACCATTCCTTCCCTAAAGATCGTTATAAGAACAGATCAAATTATCTGGCAATTTAGCATGCTGCCCACCCCTGTTACTTAGTTAAACTCTTAGCTGATAGGCACGATTACGCTGCTGCCCGCCGCTTGCGATATCCAATCTAACATCAAGATCTCTGGCATGAGGTCCATAGCCCTGAATCTCAATTCCGCCCTTTACACCTCCAGGCATATAAGCCAAATCCAAATAGCGGTACCCGTTATTGAAGTCGCGCACTTCCCATTCCGGAAACAAATGATCCAGATTCCCGATTGCCGGAAACCATACTGTGCGGAGGAACTCAACCGTTCCATGGCCTAATCCTTTACCGAGTAACTCCTTTCGCCGGTGGTTACTTTCATTCTCCAGATTGTTTTTCAACCATTCCTCATACTGTTGTTCAAATCTCGGCATCGCTGTACATCCTCCTTGAGTGCTATTTTCCCTCGCAAAAAAGCCGCCTTAATACTCACCCCTTCCTTAAATCAATCTCGGATGGGGGAGAGCATTAAAAGCGGCGTGTGCTTCACAACCTATGTCTTCTATTATAACGCGAAGTGAAAAGTGAATTCATAGCAAAGGTCTCAGATGAGCACAAACTCTACCAAAATTACTTTCGCGACTAACCAACGATTTTCTGAATTCCTACTTCTGACTGTCGCTTGCGGACACCACAGCCTTTATTTTTGATAATCAGCATATTTTGCCGAGCTAACGGACCGTACGGTACTTATCCCATGGCATCTGGCAATATTTCACCCGAATATCAGCAAATAAGTACATCTGTGTCCGTAAGAAATACGAAACAGGGTTTTTCAAGGAAATAAGAACTCTCAGGTCCGCAACCGAGTCCCACTATTTGCTCCCGGCTTCCCATCTCAGATTCCAGTTATAGTGCTGATCTAATTCCTCGTGTCCGGCGAAATATTCTACGAGCCGCTCCACGCTGAAGGTCTCATCCTGCTGATTACGAATCATGGCGATGGCACACATTCCCTTATTATTGTTATGCTCATCCAGCCGGACTTCGATATCAGGTCCGTTCTGCTGCCTGATAGTCACACGGGCGTCAGCCTGCGACCAGTTCGTGATTCCCTCATAGATAAAGGCAAAGACAACAATCCGGCTGATCTCGGAAAGATAATGGCCGTTAATCCGCAGATTCTCACCTGTGGCGATCGAGCCGGTGCGGTCATCCCCGTCCAGGGAGATGTAGGGCGGCCTGTTCAAGCTGCCGAAGGACTCACCGAGTGCCTGGACAGAGCCTTTAAGCCCATTTTTTAATTCAAACAGACAACCGAGATCAAGATCGATGCCTTTGCTGCCGAACCAGCCGGATGATTGGGTCTGCACCCAGTTCAGGTTAATCAGAATCTCGCCTAGTGATCCAGCCCCTTTCTGCAGATTGATCCGCTCCCCACGTTTCTTAAGCAGGAGGGTACCCGGATTTAATGGAGGGGCTGGAGGTGATGCTGGCGATGCTGGAGGTGAAGCTGGTGAAGAAGGAGGCAAATTACCCGCTGGTTTCGGCCGTGACCTCAGCTCCGGGAGAATAAGGGGAGACTGCTGCGGCTGAACGACCCGGCTGGCGGGCTGAACAGACGGCAGAATGTCATTGATCCGAATCCCATAACTTTGGCATAGAGCAGCTAAGCCGCCTGCATATCCGGAACCCACTGCGCTGAATTTCCATTCATTCTGGTATCTGTAGATTTCTCCGGCGACAATCGCGGTCTCTACAGTGAACGCATTACCCAGTCTGTAGCGGAGAAGCTCAGTTCCATCAGCAGCGTTGATGATCCGTAAATATGCATCGTCCAGCAGCGAGAAGCTATGCTGCCGCTTCTCAGCCTCATAAATCGTTAGTGCAAATGCAATCCGCTCGTATTCTGCAGGAATCTGACTCAGACTGACAGCGATTTGAGTGTTGTCGGTTAACCCTGCGTAGGCTTTTTTATCGGACTGCAATACACTAACAGACTGGTCCTGAGTGGAAGTGTTGCCATAAAAAATAAGGTCCTCATCTTTTGAGACGCTCTGGGATGGCGTAAGCAAAAAGGCGGAAAAATCAACCTCAACCGCAGAGCCCGTATTGTGCCAGCCCATTCCGACGATGATACGGGTAAGGAGAGGCGTATCTTTTGTTAAGTTGCACTTTTGTCCCTTTATCAGTTCAACGGTCATTGGAACCAGCCTTTCAGAAGATTAGTAGAATTGAATGAATACGTAAAGGAGCTTAGAATCTGCCGCGTCTTCCGGCGCCCGGATTCGGACCGTTCAGACTGGATAACCTGTCTAATGAATGTTCGTAGATACGTACAATATCCTGTACCTTTTGGAACTCCGGATCCGAGGGTCCCAGATTGTCCATGAACATCCGCTGCAGGATTTCTCTATAAAAGGAGATGCGGTTCTCGACAAGACTACATTCGTAATCAATGACCTCTTCCACTGAGTGCTGCTGAACAAATTCCATCAGATCATCAGCCGGGTTATCGTAGGACTCCCGCTCATTGCGCGCGGCAACCGGAGTGTTCACATTATCGAGGTTAACAGTGGAACGTATATCGGTGAAAAGAATTCCCTCTTTTGCCAGCATGACCTGAAAAGGCTTGTGCTTGAACAGCTCTTGGGCGACAAGAGAGCACATTGCCGGATTCCTCAGCAGAATGCCGTCAAAGGGGTGAAGCACCCAGCCTCTGTCATCCCGGTACAGGCTGAACGTGAAGTACTCGCCTCCATACTCATATTTCAGATTAATCGTAGTCTCTGAAGTAAGCTCATATTGAAATGCATCCATTCAAGTTCGCGCCTCCTGCTTCTTTCTGGGATTTCTATTAGCATAGCAGAAGATGGGGAATCTTGGGAGAGCACGGTTGATTATTTACAATGAATTTAGTAGTTTAGTATAGAGGTGAACAACGATGAAGAATAATCAGGCCCAAGCTTTTAAAGTAACCTTAAGCGATAGGAACGGTGTAGTTCGTGGACGGCCGTTCCGTAATATAGCCATTGCTGCCGAAGACTCATTGTATGATCTGGCGGAAATTTCGATTGAAGCCTTTGATTTTGATCTGGATCACGCCTTTGGTTTCTATGATAATATCAAAAACTGGACACGCTCTGAAAAAGGCTACGAGCTGTTTGCCGATATCGGTGAGAAGATGAAGTTTCCCGGCGTGAAAGGGGAAATAATCAGTGAAGTTTTCCATACCCCTAAACAGTAGAGGCCTAATCAATATGGAGGTTTCGGAGACGAAGAAGAATATGAGGACGAACACGATACATGAGCGCTTGACTTTATATTTAGTTTCAATCATGGTATAGTTTGGGTAGTAAATACGTACAATGCAAAGAGAGCCGTGCGTCAACACGACTCTCTGAGCAATAGCCGCTTTTAAGGGCGGAGGCTTTTAGGTGCTACGGGCAGAAATAGACCGCATCCTTTGGACTAGGGCGGTCTATTTCTTTTTGAGGTAGTTGAGCAATGCATGTTCCCTGAAATTTTCTTCTTTGGACTACACAAATGAATTGCAATCAGCCCTGGGATTACTTCCAGGGTTTTTTGAGTTCCGTCTCCCGCGTCTAAGGATATTAACTGCGGAAAAAATATTAAAGGCAACCGAAGCTCCAATTTATGTGTCTATATGTTATGTTATATAACATATATATGCATTTTAGTTGTGCATTTTAGATGATTTTGTCGAATAATAGGATTTTAATGAAATTTCAAGCTGATAAAATAGACATATATCTAAACAAGGGGTGAAGAGGAAATGAAAAAGTGGTTAAGCGTGTCACTTATTATGACAATGATGGTGGTTGTGCTCTCGGCATGCGGAGGAAACAAAGCGGATGAAGGCGCGTCAGGCGGCGGCTCGAACAAACTGGTAGTCTATACACCGAACAGTGAAGCGATGATTAATGCACTTATCCCGGCATTCGAGAAGCAGACAGGCATTACAGTGGAGCTGGTATCGGCAGGCAGCGGCGAGCTGATCAAGCGGATTCAGTCGGAGAAAACAAACCCGTATGCCGACGTCATGTTCGGCGGAGCGTATGCACTGTTTAACGATAATGCGGATTTGTTCGAGGAATATGTCTCACCTAATGATAAGGACCTATTAGAAGGTCACACAAATACGACTGGCATCATGACCTCTTACGTATCGGACGGAAGTGTGCTGCTGGTAAACACGAATCTGGCAGGTGATATTGAAATTAACGGTTATGAGGATCTGCTCAATCCGGAGCTGAAGGGCAAGATCGCGATGGCGGACCCGGCCAACTCCAGCTCGGCGTTCGCTCAGTTGACCAATATGCTTAGAGCTATGGGCGGAGATTATACCTCTGATGCAGGCTGGGATTATGTAGCCAAGCTGCTGGAGAATCTGGATGGGAAAATTGCAGGCGGGTCCAGCAAAGCGCACAAAAGTGTTGCTGATGGTGAATACGTAGTGGCGTTAACCTACGAAGATCCGGCAGTCAGCTACGTAAAAGACGGTGCGCCGGTAAAGGTGGTATATCCGGAAGAGGGAACGGTGTTCCTCGATGCGGTAGCCGGCGTTGTTAAGGGTTCTCCGAATCAGGAGAACGCCCGCAAGTTCATCGACTTCCTGATCTCCAAAGAAGGTCAGGATGCGCTAGGACAAGAAACGACCAACCGTCCGCTTCGCACCGATGCTGCGATCGGAGACTTCATGACACCGATAGACCAAATCAAGGTGATTGATGAGGACGTAGCCTACGTTGCAGAGAATAAGGCAGCTATTGTGGAGCGTTATACTGAGCTGTTTACCAATATTGCTGAATAATTCATGGCCAGAACCGTAAATCAGAGAGAAAGCGGGTGAATAACATGAGCGTTGCGATATCCTTCAAGGACATTGTCAAAAAATATGGCGATACTACCGTTATCCCCGAGCTGTCTTTGGATATTCAAAAGGGTGAGTTCTTCACCCTTTTGGGTCCTTCAGGCTGCGGGAAGACGACACTGCTGCGGATGGTGGCCGGCTTTAACAGTATTGAAGGCGGGGATCTCGGCTTCAATGATAAAGTGATGAATAACGTTCCACCGGGCAAACGGAATATCGGAATGGTATTTCAGAATTATGCGATCTTTCCGCATTTAAGCGTATCCGAGAATGTTGCGTTCGGGCTGCAGAACCGTAAAGTGGGCAAAGGAGAGCTGCAGCGAAGAGTGGAGGAGATTCTGGATACGGTGCAGATTGAGGTGTACAAAAACAGAATGCCTAAGAATTTGTCAGGCGGCCAGCAGCAGCGTGTAGCGCTGGCGCGGGCCATCGTTATTAATCCTGATGTGCTGCTGATGGATGAGCCGCTCTCTAATCTGGATGCCCAGCTTCGAGTGGATATGCGCAATGCCATTAAGCGGATTCAGCGCGAGGTAGGAATTACCACGGTATACGTAACGCATGATCAGGAAGAGGCGATGGCAGTATCCGACCGGATCGCGGTTATGAAGTCCGGCATCATCCAGCAGGTGGGAACACCACGGGATATTTATCAGCGCCCCGCCAATCTGTTCGTCGCTACATTCATCGGACGGACCAATGTAATTGAGGCGAAGCTGGAGAATGGAGCTGAAGGCGATGCGGTTCTTCGTATTGGCAGCAGCTACTTACTGGCGGTGCCGGGGCTGCCGGCAGAATTAAAGTCTGCTGGAGCATCGGAGGTTAAAATTTCAGTCCGGCCGGAGGAGTTTGTGCTGTCAGAGGACGGCACAGGCCTTGCCGGGACTGTAGTGAACAATGTTTTTCTGGGACTCAATACGCATCTGGTCGTAGCGCTTGAGAATGGACAGGAAGTGGAAATCATCCAGCAGTCGGCTTCCACTGAAGTGGTGGATATTGGCCGGAAGGTTACTCTCGCTATACTTCCGGGAACGGTCAATGTCTATGATGCGACCGGTGAACGTAATCTGAACCGGGGGCTAGGCTCATGAGCGGCCGCATGAAGCGCTGGGACATCTGGTCGCTGATTACCTTCATTATTTTTGCCGGATATCTGGTGTTTCTGGCCTTGCCTCTATTCATGCTGCTGATTAAAAGCTTCTTTGACGGGACAACCGGCGAGTTCTCACTTGCCTACTTCCATAAATTTTTCAGCAAGGCCTACTATATGAACGCTGTATGGAACAGCATTAAGGTGACTGTAAGTGTTACGCTGCTGTCTATCCTGGTCGCCGGACCGCTGGCCTACATTATGACCATTGCCAGAATCAAAGGCAGCGCTACAGTGCGCATTCTGATCTTAATCTCGTCCATGTCCGCTCCGTTTATCGGCGCGTATGCCTGGATTCTGCTGCTGGGACGCAGCGGGGTGATTACTAAATTCATGTCGAGTGTGTTCGGCTTCAGCATGCCTGACATATATGGCTTCTCCGGCATTCTGCTGGTGCTGACGCTCCAGCTGTCTCCGCTCATCTTCATGTACGTATCAGGGGCGCTGAAGAATGTGGACAACTCCCTGATGGAAGCAGCGGAGAGCATGAATTGTACGGGTCTGCGCAAAATGTGGAAAATACTTGTGCCGCTGATTACGCCGACACTGCTGGCTGGAGGATTGCTTGTCTTCATGCGGGCGTTCGCGGATTTCGGCACACCGATGCTGATTGGCGAAGGGTACCGAACTGTACCTGTGCTAATCTTCAATGAATTTATCAGTGAGGTTGGGGGAGATGACGGCTTTGCTGCAGCGATCAGTGTAATTGTAGTATTGTTCGCAATCACCGTGTTTCTGCTGCAGAAGTACGTTGCGAACCGGAAATCCTACAGTATGAGTGCCTTGAACCCGATTGAACCGAAAAAGCTGAAGGGAATCGCCAATCTGGCGGCACATGCCTACGTATATCTGTTCACGTTATTGGCCCTGATGCCTCAAGTCTATGTTGCTTATACATCCTTCCTGAAGACCTCGGGCAAAATATTCGTCGACGGTTACTCCCTGGACAGCTACCGCGCGGCCTTTTCCAAAGTAGGAGATTCCATTTATAACACCTTCATGATGGCCAGTATTACGATTATCATTATTACGCTGGCTGCGGTACTGATCGCATATGTAACGGTAAAGCGCAAAGGAGCAGTTGTCCATGTCCTGGATACCTTCACGATGCTGCCTTACATTGTACCGGGCTCCATTCTGGGGATCGCGCTGCTGGTTACCTTCAATAAGGAACCACTGGTACTGAGTGGTACTTCTGTCATTCTGATTGCTGCTTTTGTGATCCGGCGGCTGCCGTACACGATCCGCTCCAGTGCCGCCGTGCTCCATCAGGTGAACGACAGTATTGAAGAGGCGGCGATCAGTCTGGGGGCATCCACCATGCGGACCTTCTTCAAGATTACCGTGCCGATGATGATTTCCGGTGTATTCGCCGGGGCGATCATCAGCTGGATCAGCATTATTACGGAGCTTAGCACCTCCATTATTCTGTATACAGGGAATACCCGGACGATGACAGTTGCTGTGTACACAGAGGTTATCCGCGGCAATTATGGGGTTGCTGCTGCCTTATCGACGCTGCTGACGGCGATCACTGTGGTTTCTCTGCTGCTGTTCTTCAAGCTCTCCGGTAAAAAAGAAGTAACCATGTGATTGAAGACCGGTCCCGCGTAAGCGGGTACCGGCTTTTGTCTATCAGGCTTTTGCTGATATTTTGCAAGGTATCCCGATTCCGGTTGCCCGTGTATGATAGTAGGACTAATGAGAGGGGGAGGCACAATGGCTAAAAGGAGCTTCAAGGATTCGCTGCGCAGGCTGTTTCTGCTGCACACCCTTGTGCCGATTTCCATTCTATTTGTGCTGTTCCTGATATTTATGATGATCAATTCGCGGTTTCTGCTAATCAGCCAGACAACGGATGCGGGTAAAAAAATCAAATCGGCGATGGAGGAAGTCTACAGCTCTTACGTTAAGGAAATGAATGAAGCAGCAACGCTGGATTCTGTTGTTGCTTTTACCGGATCACGGGCTCAAGGCCCGGAGGTATTTGAGCGGTTCTATGACTTCAATAACCGCCAGCAGGTGAAGAGCATCATGTATATCATAAGTGCGGACGGAAATATCATGGCGTCGTCTGCCAACTATAACTCCGAACCCTCTGATCTTGCACTGCAGGCGATTGCCCGGCGGATGCATAATCAAGGCCTGGCGGAGTTAGCCGAGACTAACCATATCCGCTTCTCGCATGACCGCTACACAGCTTATACGTTCGCCAGAGAAATACGTGACGGCGGAGTTGTGCTTGGTTATCTGATCTATCAGCTGTACGAACTGGATCTGCAGAAGCTGATCTTCGTGCAGAACAACGAAATCGCCGTGGTAACTGACCCTTACCGGACCATCATTGCTACTACAAATAATCTGACCCAGGGGCTGATGAACAAATACAGCCTGGCCAGTGATTCTAAGGGATACGTATGGATTGATAAAGGAAAGTACTACAGTAAAGAAACATACATACCGCTGTCGCAATGGCGTGTTTATACTTTAAGTGCCGCTGAAGGGAATCGCAGCGCCTATTGGTCTCTGGCGGTATTTTTTGCAATGGCCAGTGTGCTGCTCTGGATTGTCATTCAATATTCTGCCCGCATTATCTCTACGCGCCAGTCGAGGGCTATAGACAAGCTGATCTATGCCGTCAGAGAGCTCCAGTCCGGCAACATGGATTCCTATGTATACATAGGAACGGGTGATGAGTTCGAGACCCTGGCGAGCCAATACAATCAAATGCTGCAGCGTCTGAATGAGCTGGTCACCCAGAACATCGAGCTGTCCGATCTGCGCAGAGTGATTGAAGTGAAGCATTTGCAGTCGCAGTTTCATCCGCATTTTATATTCAATGTACTGGAGACGCTCCGTTACGCCATTGTCGTGGACAATAAGCTTGCCCAGGATATGGTGCTTACACTATCCCGGCATCTGCGCTACAGTATAGGCAATGAGCGCGACCATGTCGTGCTCGGGGATGATCTGGAGTATATTGCAGGCTACATGAAGCTGCAGCAGATACGCTTCAAAGACAGGCTCCACTACAGGGAAGAGGTGGATCAAACGGCCCGGACGGCACTTGTCCCCAGACTGATGCTGCAGCCGGTAATTGAGAATACGATCAAATACGGCTACCGCCAGCGCCAATCTGTAGCGGTTACAGTAGTTGGCTGGGTAGACGGAACGGATTTGATCATCGAGGTAAGGGACGATGCCGGAGGAATGAGCAGGGACCGGCTGGAGGAAGTGCGTGCCATTATGAGGTCGCAGGATAACCGAGCCCCGCATATCGGCCTGCATAATCTGCACCGGCGGCTTGTGCTGATGTATGGGGAACGTTACGGTATTCAGATTGACAGCACTCAGGGGGACGGCACAGCCGTTACATTTAGATTGCCATTCCGGAAGGAGGAGACGGATGTTCAAGGTGCTGCTGGTCGAGGATGAAGAGATGATCCGCAAAGGGCTGCGCTTTACATTTGATTGGATGGGAGCCGGCTGCGTGGTTGTGGGTGAAGCGGAGAACGGTGAGGAAGGGCTCCGCCAGATTACGGATCTGCGCCCCGATATCGTAATCGTTGATGTCAATATGCCGCTGATGGACGGGATTGCCATGATTGAGCAGAGTGTGGAGGAAGCGGATTGCAGCTATATCATCCTGTCTGGTTATGATGAATTCAGGCTGGCCAAGGACGCCATCCGGCTGGGGGTTACCGAGTATATGCTGAAGCCGCTGGAGCAGGAACAGTTATTAGCTGCACTGGAGCGGGCCAAAAGCCAGCTGGAAATGAAGCGGCAATACACAGCAATGCTGACCTCGGGTGCCGGAAACGGGGAAGCTCTCCAGGCATCCGTCGTTAAGCTTCCCGGCAAGTCCTCCCGTTACGTGTCCAGGATGATCCGGTATGTCCAGGAGCATTATGCAGAGAAAATCGGGATCAAGGATCTGGTGGAGAGCCTGGGCGTTAGTGCTACCTATTTGAATCAGAAGTTCAAAAGCGAAACGACCTACACCTTCAATGATTTCCTGAACCGTTACCGCATCCAGAAAGCGATGGATCTGCTGCGCAGCGGTGAGGATAAGGTGTATGCCATTGCAGCAGATGTAGGCTATAAGGATTACAAATATTTTATTGCAATCTTCAAGAAATACGCCGGATGTACACCCAGCTATTATCAGGAACGGTACGGACGCGGAGAGGAGAATATGGATGCAGCCAGTGGTGCAGACATGAAAAATAGGAGCTAATTGCAGCCTTACGTTTAACAGGGATATTTGATATACGATAAAAATTGCGCATGTGAGCAAAAGCTCCTTGCGTTTTTTTGTTTTAGACATTTTTTTGGGGGAAAACAGAATTTTTTCGTTTTTTTGAGAGATTGCCCGTATGTAGGACCTGATGAAGCGGTTTTTGTCGAGAATTGTTAAGAGTTTGTTTAGAGCTGTCTGATAGAATGGACCGCAGATATGAAAATTTCTATTTAGATTTAATTGTTTTTTGTCCGCGGATAAGCAAGATGAAGGGAGAATGCGGGAGCTAAGGGAGCGTATACAAACTGCAGCAAAGCTTGCTATACAGCGGACGGAAAATGATGAATGAATAAGGGGGAGCGATACATTGTTAATGAGCAGGAGATTGAAGAAGTATTTCTCATTGTTACTCGTAATCAGTTTATTTGTGACAGGAGCTTTGCCCGCATCTGCGGGTACGGAGAATACAGCTCCGGTAAGCTGGGAGAACCTAAGCCCGCTGCCAAGCGGCAACAAAGTAATGGGAGTAACTATAGGCGCAAATACAGTCGTTGTGGTAGGTGAAGGAGGAAGCGTGGGTACGTTCAGCAACTACACGACCTGGGCGATCCGTAATTCAGGGGTAGTTAATGACTTGAACGATATTATAAATATAGGCTCAGGGGCCAACGCCAAATTTGTTGCTGTAGGCGACAAGGGAACCGTCATAACGTCTACAGATGGTGCTTCCTGGACCACTCAGACTACAGGCATATCTGAAAACATATCTGAAAACTTGAATGCAGTTGTTTACAGCGGCAGCAGTTTAGTCGCAGTCGGCGATTCAGGCAAAATAATTACGTCTAGCGATGGCGGAATCACTTGGGCTGCTTCAACCTCAGGCGTTAGTGTGAATCTGAACGCTATTGCTTATGGTGACAGCAAGTTTGTAGCTGTTGGCGATGGCGGGGAAATTATTAACTCTTCGGATGGGCTGGCCTGGACGCCGCAGACTTCCGGTTCTACTAATGATTTGAACGGCATCGGCTATGGCGGCAATGTGTTTGTTGCGGCCGGAGCTGCAGGTGAGATCCTAAGCGCTCCGGACGCTTTGGGCACATGGACAAAGGGAACGAGTAGTATTAAGTCGGATTTCAATAGTGTATCTTATAGAAACAACAGATTTTTTATTGCCGGCGATGCGGGTAAGCTGGTCTATTCAGCCACCGGAACGAGCGGTTGGAGCAGTTCAGTTTCAGTAGCTGGAACTACGGATAATCTGATGAAAATCAAGGCTACCGATTTTGGTTATTTTATCGTTGGCTCAGAGGGTACTGTATTTTTCGCGACAGCGAGTACTGGCGGAACGAGCAACTGGGAAAAATTCAGCTCCCCCACCTCCAGTGCACTGAAGACGGTAACCTACGCCAATAATACCTATATTACCGTTGGTACGGATGGATTGATCGGTACTTCCACCGACGGTAAGGTCTGGTCGAAGGTTGCTAGCGGCACTACTAATGCTATTAACGGCACTGCTTACGGCAACAGCAAGTTCGTAACGGTCGGCTCGAACGGCCAAATCCTGACCTCCAGCAACAACGGTACTAGTTGGACAACTGGAACCTCGGTGGACACGATTACACTTAATAGTATTGTTTACGGCAGCGGCCTTTTTGTTGCAGTAGGCAATAGCGGGAAAATTGTAGTGTCTTCAGACGGAGTCAACTGGGCGAGGATCTCCGACAGTAAGACCGTGAATCACTTAAATGCTATTACCTATGGCAACGGCAAATACGTGGCTGTAGGTGCTGGCGGTACCATCGTAACTTCTTCGAATGGAGCCGAGTGGAAATCGGAAGATTCCAAAACGGGCGGTAAATTGTTGAACGGCATCAGCTACGGCAGCGGTTTATTCGTGGCGGTCGGCGCGTCCGGAACGGTTGTAATCTCTGCGGATAGCTCAAGATGGTCGGCCAGAACCATTGACGGACAAGTGAATCTGAATGGAGTTGCATCCGGAAGCGGAGTATTTATGGCAGCGGGAGACAGCGGGAATGTCTACTACACCGCTGATCCAAGCCAGACTTGGCACCCTGAGACAACAGGCACGACTAAGAAACTTAACGGCATCGGGTTTATTGCCGGGCAAGATCGTTTTATCGCAGTCGGTGACCCCGGCTTGATGATTGTTTCCTATCCGGTTCTCAACATTCCGCGGGTTATAAGTCAGTCTCCTGAGAATGCTGAGAAAGATATAGCAACCGATGCTGAGCTTGTTCTGACTTTCAATCAGAAGGTGACAGCAGCCAGTGGAAATATTAACATTTACAAAGCTTCGGATCTGTCAGCTCCGGTTGAAACCATCCCGGTAGACGACAGTATCAGGGTAACCGTACAGAATAATACTGTAACGGTTAATCCGGAAAAGGATTTGGATAAAGGGACTAAATATGCAGTCACAATTGACAGCGATACGTTCTACAACGAGAGTGAAAGTGGGAATGTAGCGATTGAAGGTGATGACTGGAGCTTTACGACAGTAGCCGAGCTGGATGAAACAGCTCCAATTGTAACTACTTATTCTCCTGAGAAGGGAGAAACGGGAGTAGCTACTGACGCGGATCTGACGCTTACATTCAGCGAGGATGTAACGAAGGAGAGCGGCAACATTGAGATTTACGAAAGCGCGGATGACATTGTTCCGGTAGTGGTGATTCCAGTTAATTCTGACTATGTAACGATTCTTGATAATGTGGTAACAATTAATCCTGCTGATGATTTAGTATATAGTACAAGCTACTTTGTGAAGATTGGAGACGGGTCATTCAAAGATCAGACAGGCAACTACTATGCCGGAATCACGGACAGCGGGGCCTGGCAGTTTACAACAGCCGAGGCGCCGGATACTACACCACCGGTGGTGAGCTCTTATTCGCCTGAGGATAGAGCAACGGAAGTTGCCACTGGCGCGAACCTGACCCTTACCTTCAGTGAGAATGTAACAAAAGCAGAAGGCAGTATTGAGATTTATAACAGTGCGAATAGCAATACCCTGGCTGTGACCATTCCTGTCACTTCCGAAAATGTAACGGTCCAAGGCAACGTGGTAACGATCAATCCGGAGGATAAGCTGGACTACAGCACAAGCTACTTTGTGAAGATCGGGTCCGGGGCATTCAAAGATACGGCCGGCAACAATTATGCTGGCATCGCGAACAGCACAACCTGGCGGTTTACAACAACCGGTGAACCGGATACGGCTGCACCAACCGTAAGTGCGTATTTACCTGCTAACGGTGCAACAGGTGTAGGGGTTGAGAACGATCTTGTGCTTACTTTCAGCGAGAATGTAGCGGCGGGTGAAGGCAGCATTGTGATCTACAACAGTGCGTCTGACAAGTCGGTAGCTACGATTTCCGCCAGTGACCTGACCATCCTGAATGATGTAGTGACGGTTAATCCGGCTGACAATCTGGAGTATGGTACAAGTTACTTTGTTCAGATCACGGACGATGCATTCACAGATACAGCGGGCAACTACTTTGCAGGCATCTCTGACAGCACAACCTGGCAGTTTACAACAGTTGCTGCACCAGATACGACAGCGCCAACAGTAACCGCGTTTTCACCTGAGCCTGGGGCAACGGAAGTAGGGATTGACGCCAATCTTACCCTTACCTTCAGTGAGAATGTAACGGCGGGTGAAGGCGACATTGTGATCTACAATAGTGCGAATAATACGCCGGTAGCTACAATTTCCGCTGCTTCCGGAAATGTAACCACCCAGAATCATGTAGTGACGATTAATCCGGCTGACGATCTGAAGTATAGTACAAGTTACTATGTACGGATTGGAACCGGGGTGTTCAAAGATACTTCAGGCAACAGCTATGCTGGCATCACCGGCAGCGGAGCATGGAACTTTACAACAACTGGTGTACCAGATAGAATCTCACCAACAGTGAGCACGTATTCGCCGGAGCCTTGGGCAACGGAAGTAGCTCTTGGCGCTAATCTGGTTCTTACCTTCAGCGAGAATGTAAAGAAAGCGGAAGGCAGCATTGAGATTTTCAAAAGCACAGATGAGATTCATCCGATAGTGACGATTCCCGTCACTTCAGACAGCGTAACGATTCAGAATAATGTTGTAACCATTAATCCGGCTGACAATCTGGAGCATGGTACAAGCTACTTTGTCCGGATTACAGAAGGCGCATTTAAAGATAACGCAGGCAACAGCTTTGCCGGTATTGCAGGCATCACAGCCTGGCGGTTTGTGACAGCCAGCGGGCCTGATACAGCAGCACCGCTGGTGACAGCTTATAGTCCTGCAGACAATGCAACCCAAGTATCCGCATCCGCTGCGCTCTCATTGACCTTTAACGAGAATGTATTAGCCGGGGATGCCAATATTGATATTGTGAATGCGGCGGATGATATGATCGTAACGACGATTAAAGCGGGTAATCAGGCGCTTGTCATCATTACGAATGCTACCGTCAGCATTAATACAGGCGGTCTATTGAAGCAGGGCGGCAGCTATTATGTATTGATTCACCCGGGTGCATTTACTGATGAGTCAGGGAACAGCTTTGCGGGGATTGCGGATAAAACCGTCTGGAACTTCTCAACCGTTCCTGTTGTACCCGTCACGCCAACAGATCCTCCCGCATCGGGTTCTGGAGGTTCCGGAGGAGCGGCTCCTGCAGCAACACCGACACCGGGCACACAGACCGAAACCATTAATCTAAACGTTGAGGACGGCTCAACCCAAGGCTCCAATGTATCCTCCGTTGTCGTTAGCCGTACGAAGGATGCTAATGGTGTGAAAAGTGATGTCATTACGTTCGCCTTGGATCAAGCGCTCAGAGCGATTAATGAGCTTAAGGCGGCTGGCTCCAATATTGCCAGAATCATCGTTCCTGATGCCAATGATGAGGTTGCGGAAACTAGACTGACTATTCCAGCCGCTTCCAGCAAGGCATTTGCCGATAATCAAATCAGTCTGGACATCTTCACGGTTAATGCTGAAGTGAAGGTGCCGGGAAGCTCTCTGGTTGGGTTTGGTACAGATATTTACTTCAACCTGGTACCCTTAAAAACGCAGCAGCAGAGTGCAGATGCTGAAGCGCGTGCAAAAGCACAGGTTCAAAGTCTATCCGGCGGTGGGGCGGTCACTCTGGTAGGCCGTCCGGTAACGATTGACACCAACCTGCAGAGCCGTCCGGTGACGCTGGTGTTGCCGATTAACAACACTTCTTTAACTGCAGAACAGCTGAAGGCACTGGCGGTCTTCATTGAGCATAGCGACGGCACCAAAGAACTGGTTAAGGGCGAAATTGTACCCTTCGGTCAAACCGGCAAGTCCGGAATTCAATTTAATGTCAATAAATTCAGTACATTTACAGTTGTTCTTGCACAAGATCCTGCGGTACAAATGAAGGCTTATATGACGGGTTACGCCGACGGCACCTTCCAGCCGGGCAAGAGCATTACCCGTGCAGAAATGGCCAGCATCATTGCCCGTACCTTTAACCCGTCAGCTAATACTTCCGGCGTTGCTTACACAGATATTGCTGCCGGCCACTGGGCAACAAATGCAATTAATCTGGTGAGCAGTAGCGGTATTATGAAAGGTTACGCTGACGGCAGCTTCAAACCAAACCAAACGATCACCAGAGCCGAAATGGCAACCATTCTGTCCCGTCTGGTTACTAACGGTCAGGGGAATGCAGTCAGCTTCAGCGATATTGCCGGCCACTGGGCACAGGCAGCCGTTGAAATGACGGCCAAAGCGGGCATGATCACCGGTTACGAAGATGGAACCTTCCGTCCGAACCAAACGTTAACCCGTGCGGAGGCCGTAACCATCGTCAACCGTGCCCTGGGCATCACTCCGCTGACAAGCGCGGCACCGCGATGGTCCGACGTCCCTGCGCAGTATTGGGCATTCGGCAATATCCAAGCGGCATCGGTGGATCACACAGCAGAATAATCACTACAAAAACAGCCCTTCCTTCCGTCTTCTGACGGGGGGAGGGCTGTTTTTTGCAAATTCGTTTAGACTGCCGGCGACTATTTGCTCATATCGAAATCCGGCATGCCGATCGTAGAGAACCACTGACGGATCTGTTCCTGATCCTTGGAGAAGGTGAGGCCGAGCTGAAGCAGGATTCTCGCTTTCTGCGGGAGCAGGTCGCCTGCGCCTATGATTCCTTTGGCTCCAGTGTCATATACCGCCCCTGAACCCGCGCGAGTCGCGCTGACGAACAGGACGCCCTTCTCGATTGCCGCTGTGCGGGCGGCTTGCTGTGCGGTGGAGATACCGCCGGCACCGTGACCCGCAGTTACAATCCCTTTAACCCCTTCATCGGCCAAGGCAGTGATGGGGGTTGCGGAGGCTTCCGTGTAGCTGTATACAACGTCAACCTTAGCCAGGTCCTCTGGCTGGATCGTGCTGAGATCAAATGGAGTCTTCCACTTATCCGTTCCGGCATCCTTGACGCGGGCTGGAGCACGAACGGCACGAATCCGGTTCTCGTCTACCGTTCCCAGAGCACCGTACCGGCCCCCGTCAAAGGTATCCAGACGCAGGGCATCTGTCTTGGTGACTTCTCTTGCGGCGAAAAATTCATCGTTCATCATCAAAACAGTGCCATAGTAGGCTGTTTTCTGACTTGCTGCCAGCCGGATAGCATTCAGCAGATTGGCTTCCCCGTCGAAGGAGATGGTATTGGATTGTCTCATGGACCCTGTGAAGATAACGGGCTTCGGACTGCGGACGGTGAGATCGGTCCAGTAGGCCAGCTCTTCCATGATGTTGGTGCCGGTAGTAACAACTACTGCATTAACAGCCGGATTGGCCAGTTCCTTATCGATAGCGATCGTGAGGTTATATAAGTCCTTGGAGGTGGTTTGCGCCGAACTGATGTTGCTTAGCTCAGTGCTGGTGACATTAGCTACTTTGGATAGCTCGGGCTGTAATCTTTGGATAATATCATTAATCGGTACCTTGGGTGTGCCGTAAGTCTGAAACAGTTCTCTGGAAGGCGAAGTGGAGGTGATCGTTCCGCCGACGCCTACCACTACGACATTAGGAATAATTTTCCCGGGTACGCTGACTTCGGCGGCCTTCGTGATGGAAGGGAATGACAGCATGGTGAAGAGAACAAGTAGGGCGGTGAAGAGACGTAGACTTCTTTTGTGAATAAAATTCATAAGTGACCTCCTTTTATTTTAAATTCAATGTAATTATATATGACATAAATCATAAATGTCAAAATGATATTTTTACTTTTATGTAAAATAAATCTATAATTATGCATTAATCATGTATAAATATTAGAAAAAATATTTTTGATGTTACTTTATATAACACGTTAAGCATATTTGGCTCCGATAACCTGTTGCCGGTGCCCAGCATGGATGTCATGGGCGGGCTTCGCAAAGTTCATTGCGGTCGGGACGGGGCCGAGAAGCTGCGTCCGAGCTGGCTGCTGTGAAGTAAGAGGTTTGTCCCGAATATAGCAGAATGGGCCGATCACATCCCTGTGACGGCCCATTCTGCTTTTGTACATTAAGCTTTCGCATTCTCATAGATATTCATGACCACCTGCTGGATCGGCAGTTCCTTGACGGAGATGTCGGAAAACTGGTGCTTCCGGGAGATATTCTCCAGAAAATCACTGATGGATATCTGTGCCGTGTCCACTTCAAGCGTAATCTGAAAATCAGACGGCTGCTCGATCACCCGGGTATAGGCATTGCTGAAGACAGTGTCCTTGGCAGACTCTGCAAAAGTAAAGCTCACCCGCTTCTTCTCCCCCAGAAACAGCTTCAACTGCTGAAGTGAATCATCAAATACCTTGTCTCCGTGGTTAATGACAATTACCCGGTGGGCAAGCTCCTCCACATCCTCAAGATCATGGGTCGTCAGGATACAGGTCATATTCTGTTTCTGATTCATCTGGCGGATGAATTCGCGGATCTTGACCTTGGCGATCACATCCAGGCCAATAGTCGGCTCATCGAGGAACAGAATTTCCGGACCGTGGAGCATTGCCATGACGAATTCGCATTTCATGCGTTCACCGAGAGACAGTACGCGGGTAGGCTTTTCGATGACATGGGCAATATCCAGCAGCTCCGTCAGCTCGTCCAGACGATTCTTGAAATCCGGAGTGCTGATTCCGTAGATCGCCTTGTTCATGTTGAAGCTGTCAATGGGCGGGATATCCCAGATCAGCTGGGATTTCTGGCCGAAGACGGCCCCGATCTGACCGACATAATGTCTCCTGTCCCGGGCCGGCGAATACCCGAGCACCTGAATTTCTCCACTTGTGGGGTAGAGCGCGCCGCAGAGCATTTTGATCGCTGTGGATTTGCCAGCCCCGTTGGGACCCAGAATACCGCAGATTTCCCCCTGCTCAATGGCGAAGCTGATATCGTTAACGGCGTTGACCACAACCTCCTCGCGCTGAAAGAAGCTCCGCAGGGTCTGGCCCAGGCCTGCGCCCCGCTTATAGGTTGTATATGTCTTGGTCAAATGCTTCACATCTATAACGGGCATTATCCGCCAACCCCCTCGTACAATCTGATCATATGCCGGTACACCCATACGGCTGCTGCCATAAATAAAAAGCAGGGCACAATCGCCGCGAAATCGCTCGCTTGCACCCGTCCCAGTAAAGCGGACGCCGGGAGGAAGCCTACCATGCCCACAGGAATGATCATCGTGGCTACGGCCTGCACAGCCTGAGGGAATATCGGCAGCGGATATTTGCCGACTTGCAGCACGCTGTCCGCAAGCTCGGAAATTCGCGAATTGCCTACCCATTTGAAGGACATCGCAGCCATCATCAGGGATAATCCGGCCAGGACCGCCGAACCGGCGATGAACATCCCGGCGAACTGCAGCCAGGATAAGGCCGAAATGGCGCCAACATGCACAGCCGAGAAGATGAACAGCGCCACACCGCCCAGGAACAGGCCGATACTTTCGGTAGAAAATGTCGTAGCCACAATGAAAAACAGCGGGTTCAGCGGTTTAAGCAGAATCACCTCGAAGCTGCCCTCGCGAACATGCGACATGGTGGTCCAGAGAACCCCGCCGAAGACAAGGCTGGAGAGGCCGCTGGACATGGTGAACACAGACTGGATCAGCAGCACTTCATACAGGCTCCAGCCCGGGAAGCTGGTGCCTGCCCTGTAGATCAGCAGGGTCACCAGCGGAAAGAGAATGTTGCCGGCCAGCGTGATCAGGCTGCTGACGATGAAGTTCATCCGGTAGGCCGCAGCCGATTGAACAGCGGAGTACATACACTGCTTATACACTTCCAGATACCGTTTCATGTTGAGAATTGTCCTTTCATCAGGGCATTCACGCGCCGACAGCCGTGAATTGCTTCATGGCCTGGCGGCGGATAGCCTCGTTAAGTCCGAAAGTAACCAGCACTGCCACGGCCTGCAGTCCTACCGCCTGCGGAATGGACAGCTCCAGGCCGCCGAGCGAATAATGCCCGGTGAACACCATTGCCGGCATGTAGGCGATGTATTGGAACGGCAGGAAGAACTGGATGACCTGCAGCCAGTGCGGGAAGAAGGCGAGCGGAATGAGCGCCCCTGAGAAAATAGCCGACACCAGCATGAACGCGCTGCGTATTCCGGCTGACTGCACAAGCCAGAACGAAGTCAGGCCAATCATATAGTTCACATAGAAATTCATCAGAAAGGCAAGCAGCACAGACAATAGTGTCCACGGGAGGCTTGCCGGCCGCATATCGATTCCGAATATAAAAATAAAAATGAAAAGGCAGGGCACAAATTCAAACAGGAAGCCCAGGAAGCGGTGCCCGATCTTCTGGAACAAGGCGAAGGAACGGTGATGAACCGGCCGCAGATGAAAGGTCAGAAACTTGCCGGTGCGCACGAGCATGGACAGGTTCCAGTCGGCAAAATCCATAATCAGATAACCGATCAGCGCCGTTGCCCCGAAATAGCGGATCATCTGGTGGAGATCCATTCCCCCCAGTGTAGCTTGCCCGCCATATACCGCTGTCCAGATGAAATATTGCACCATGAAATATACAGGGCCGACGATAACGGAAACCAGGGAATGGGTACGGTAGGCACTCCACTCTTTATAGGTCACCTCCGCTACCGAGCGGCAAACAAGCCAGTTATGCTTAAGGCGGTTCATTTAGATCAGTCCTGACCAGATAATATTGGTTACATTGAACAGCCCTTCCGCATACCAGTTATCGTCAGTGAAAGGCACGAACCATACCGCAGCAAGCTGCTCTGCAGGGTCGATAGCCATGCAGCAGGCACCTGCACCTTCATGAAAGTAACTGCCCTCAGAGTAAAGGAAGGCAGGACCTTGTCTCATATCCAGTCCAATCCCGTAGCTCCGGTCTTTGACATTGTTACCCCAGCAGTAATCGGGCACGCCATAGAGGGTGCGGGTGGTGAGCTTCTCGACGGCCTTGCGGCCCACAATCCGGGTATCGCCCAGCGTGCCCATGCCCAGCAGCATATTGGCGAACAAGATGAGATCGGCGGGTGTAGAGACCAGGCCTCCGCCGGTACTGGACACCGTCTCCCACAGCTTTTCTGCCGGAGAGAGTTCTGGCTGAGTACCATGGATCAGGTCATGGAGCCGCATTTCTTTTCTTTCGTTTCTTATAATGAAGCGTGCAGCCAGCTCCGGAGTTGGTTCCCACATCGTATCCTTCATTCCGAGCGGCTTCAGAATCTGCTCCTCTATGTACTGCTCGGCGGTAACGCCAGTGATTTTCTTAATAATCTCACCGAGGATACAGAAGCCGAATGAGCAATATTGCCACTCCTCGCCAACCTTTTTATTAACCCCGCAGCTCAGTGCAGCTGAAATCCAGTCGGGCTTACCGTCCTCAGGATTATACTTGTCGAAGTACTCGCCGATCAGCTGCCAGTAAGACTTATGGTAGGGGATCATGCTGCCGGCACAGTCGGGAAACAGGCCCGAGGTATGGGTCAGCAGGCTGTAGATATCGATTTTGCTGAATGGCTCCACGTTAAAGGGCTCCAGAATTGTCCCGACAGGAATGTCCAAGCGGATGAATCCGTCCTCAACAAGCTTAGCAATGGCTACTGATGTAATGGCTTTGGTAATGGATGCGATATTATGGACCGTTGCCGGTAAAAGCGGTTCCGTCCGGTCCTCACGGTACGAGCGGGGGCCTATGGCACCATGCATGAATGTCTTGCCGTATCTGGATACGCAGTAAGAGGCAGCCTGGATCTTCTTGTCATCAATCAGATTCTGGAAATGGCTGTGCAAAACACCGATTCGTGAAGCGTCATAACCTACCTCTGCCGGTGAACAGTCGGTATTACCTGGAGTGTGCAGCATACTATGCCTCCTTAAAATTTAGTAGTGCCGTGTATGGCTCAAATAAATATCTAAGCGCTTTCACTGTGACAAGCATATGCCAATCAGGATGGCAATGGCTGCTGGCACGATACATCTAAGTATATTCCAGGGATTGGATGTTGCAATGGGGAATTTGTTTATAACCAAACTTGACTTGGTGAGCTGCTGTTTTGGAATAACAAGAATGTGATATAGTGGTGGGAAATTAACAGGGAGAGACAGGATGGCGGGGAATGTTCGTGTTGAACATATATTAAAGGAGTGAATCACCTATGTACGAGCAGAAAACGAAAGAGACTGAGCAGAGCGTCACCCAGTTTATTGAACAAATAGAGAGTCCGGGGAAACGTGAGGATGCTTATAAATTATTAGATATTTTCAGCGAAACTACGGGGTATCCGGCGAAAATGTGGGGCCCGAGCATTATTGGTTTCGGAACGTACCACTACAAGTATGCAACAGGGCATGAAGGGGATGCACCGCTGGTAGGCTTCTCGCCGAGAAAAGCGAAGATCAGCCTATACTTTGCAACGGGTGATGACCAGCGGGAAGAGCTGCTGCAGAGGCTGGGGAAGCACACGGCGGGCAAAGCCTGTGTATACGTAAACAAGCTGGACGATATTGATGCCGTTGTCCTGAAGGAATTCATTGAGCAATCTGTGAAGTTCTTAAGAGAGACTTACGGAGCTTGAAGCCTGCAAGTGACAACAATGTCACATGAGACCTCTTAATTCGCAGCCGAATCGCACGACAGTGCTTGCCCGAACCCCTACAATGAAGGAGTTGGCTGGAACGGACGCTTCACTCCGTCTTGGGAACTCCAAATTTAAGGACATTAGGGAGAGGCTGCAGTTGAAAAAAGGTAATATCAAAAGGAATAACAAAAGGGATAACACCCGTATCAAGTCCGGCATTCTAAGCGCTCTGCTTATACTGGGTTTTGTTAATGCAGGAAGTGCCTATGCTCAGCAGCCGGAATCTTCATTGAGTCCAGCCTCCATCAAACTGCATGCCGAACTCAGCAGCGCTGCCGCTGCAGATGTACAGAATGGCCCTCATGATGCGAAGGAAGTCGAGGCGTTTCTGGATGGTTTTTTTGCCAGAGCGGATGTTAAGGCGAAAGCCGGAGCTGCTGCGGTCTCAGTCGTTCAGGACGGGGAAACCCTCGTCTCTAAGGGATATGGGGTAACCGGCAAATCAGCGAAGTCAGGGGTAGATGCAAGCAGGGATACGTTCCGGATCGGCTCCGTGTCCAAGGTGTTCACTGCAGCTGCCATTATGCAGCTGGTCGATCAAGGGAAGATCTCACTTCAGGACAATATTGAAAAATACCTGGACGGCTACACACTAATGAATCCTTATGATACTCCGGTAACGGTAGAACATCTGTTGACGCATACGACAGGTTTTGAAGTACGCGAACCTGCCGACGCCAGCTATCTGTACGACACTTCCCGTAAGCCGGTTTCTTTAAAGGAAAGCATCTATGATGTCTTTCCTCCTGTGGTCCGCGAGCCGGGAGCCTCTTACATGTACGATAATTTCGCTTCCAGACTACAGGGGTATATCGTGCAGCAGGTAAGCGGAGAATCCTTCGGGAGCTATGTGGAGAACCATCTGTTTAAGCCGCTTGGCATGAATTCAAGCAGCTTCAGTGTAACTCCTGAATTGGCAGACCGGCTCGTACCTTCCTATGACGGGGAGGGCGGCGCTATACCGCTATACGGCTTCTCTCCGGCGGAGTGGCCTGAAGGCAGCATGTTATCAACCGCATCTGATATGGCGCTATTCATGGAAGCTTTTCTGAATGGCGGCAAGGCTGCTGACGGTACTGTAATCCTGTCCGGGGAATCGGTTAAGGCGATGTCTTCCTACCGGATGGTTATTCATCCCGATTTGCCGGATACGACCTATGGCTTTGAATCGCCTGTAATCCCGGCCCGGACGAAAGGGGAGAAGGTGATCTCCAAAGGCGGAGACATTCTAGGTTATAGCTCTCTGCTGTGGATTCTGCCTGACCGGCGTACTGGAGTCTTCGTTTCATACAATACCAATCAGGATTTGCGTAATGATCTGTTCACCGCATTTATGAATCACTATTATGCAGAGGGACAATCGCCGTATGAACCGAAGGGGTATCAGATACAGGCTGCGGAGGAACTGGCCAGGTTCGAGGGCTTGTACTCCGATCTAAGAATTAAACTGCTGACGAAAGTTCAAGCAAACGCAGACGGTACCCTAACGGTGAGTGATGTGCTCAGCCGTCATCAGTTGAAGCAGATTGGCGAGCTGCTGTTCGTGGATGAGGAGGGGAATCCGCTGGCCTTCAAAGCGGATAATGAAGGTCATATCCTCTATATGAAATACTCCAATCTATATAGCTACGCTTCCAAACTCCCGGAGAATCCAGCCGGATTTCCGGATGTGCCGGCCAATCATCCGTATGCCGGCTATATTCTGAGCCTGCGGTCACTGGGCTTCTTGACAGAGGAGCTTTCGGAGCCGTTTGAGCCTGAGCAAAAAGTTACCCGCGGAGCGTTCATCCATACGTTTAATACGATATGGAGCATCCCGGAGTCATCGAATCCGTCCTTATTCAAGGACACCGGTAATTCACCATACCAACAGGATATTCAAGCTGCTGTCGAGGCTGGCATGCTGAATGGAACCGGCAACGGGTTGTTCGAGCCGGACCGTCCGATTCTGCGCGAAGAAGCAGCGGCAATCGTCTACCGCCTGCTTACAGCAACAGGGATCAGGGTACCGGGTTCTACAGCCGTGCTTGCACCGGGTACGTCGAAGTGGGCTGCCGATGCTGTCCGTTCAATCGTTAGCTGGAAGCTGCATGGACCGGAGGTTACGGAGCCTTACGGCATGTCCGACTACGGTTCACAACGTGCGCTGAGCAAACAGGAGATGGCGGCTCTGCTGTTCCGCATGCTGCTTCCGCAATAAGAATATACAGGGAGAAGGGGCGATTCATTCGCTCCTTTTTTTGTGCTGCATGTAATTTTCACATGGCCTGTTAACTTTGTAATGGTATTTCTTATTATTCCATGCGACAATGCCATTCTGGAGGGATGTAGAATGAAGGGACAATACACTGTGGAGTTAGCTGAATTAACTGATCTCGATTCCTGGATGCACATGATTGATATCGTCCGCGATAACTTTCCGGGTATAGATACGGATGAATTACTGGCAGGCTACAGGCAGACGGTAATTAAGAATATGAACAGGCGTACTGCGGTGTGTGCCAAGCTTGCCAATGAGGTAGTTGGACTACTGTTATTTTCATATAATGCCAAGTGCCTCTCCTGTATGGCTGTCCATCCTGAACACCGGAGACAAGGTATTGCTGAAGCTATGATTCAGCGGATGCTGTCGTTATTTCCGGAGGATACGGATATCTCTGTAATAACCTTTAGGGAGAATGACAGCAAGGGGATTGCCCCGCGTTCATTGTATAGAATAATCGGGTTTACCGAAGCGGAGCTGGTGGAAGAATTCAATTACCCTCATCAGAGATTTGTTCTGGGGAATAGAGGCGTGCAGAGTTGAACTTAGCCTGGAGGACGTTTGATAAATAAAAACCTGAGAATGGAAGGACAATGAATCACATTATGAATTCGAAGCCGTTAACCAAAAGTATCACTTTCATGCAAGCCCTGGCCCTTGTGGTCGGGATGATTATCGGATCGGGGATCTTTCTGAAGCCCGGGATTGTGCTGAATAACGCGGGAACTCCATGGATGAGTATCCTGGCCTGGGGCGTCGGTGGGATTATTACATTGGCTTCGGCGCTCAGCGTGGCGGAAATTGCTGCCGCGATTCCGAAGTCAGGAGGTTTGTATACATATTTAAGTGAATTGTATGGCGGGGTATTCGGCTACCTGCTCGGCTGGGTGCAGGCGGTGATTTCCTATCCGGCTTCTGTTGCCGCGCTGGCGATTGCTTTTGCCACATACTCCGGCTACTTCCTGCCGCTGAATCACTGGCAGCAGAAGCTGCTGGCCGTGGGCATTCTGGCTTTCATTCTGCTGATGAACGTCATCGCCACAAGGTTCGGCGGAATCATCCAGACTGTGGCAACTGTGGGTAAGCTGATTCCGGTAGCGGGGATCGTGGGCGTAGGTTTGTTCTCGGATCTGGCTCCCGGCTTTGGAGGAATCAGTGCATCAGCGGCAGGCGCGGGCTTCGGGGCGGCGGTTCTGGGCACACTCTGGGCGTATGACGGCTGGATCAGCGTGACCAATATGGCGGGTGAAATCAACAATCCGGCCAAAACGCTGCCAAAGGTCATTTCGATCGGCGTTATTTTTGTAATTGCCGTGTATGTACTGTTCAACATTGCAGTGTTCAAAGCGCTGCCCTATGATCAGATTATTTCCTCCCAGACTCCGGGTGCAGATGCGGCAGAAGCGCTGTTCGGCAGCGGCGGCGGAGCTTTTATTACAGCAGGCATCATTGTCTCCGTATTAGGAGCACTGAATGGGTATCTGATGACCGCTGCGCGGGTGCCGCAGGCAATGGGGGAGAAGCGGCAGATTCCATTTTCCCGGGTGCTCAGCAGTATTCATCCGAAGTTCCAGACCCCGGCGAATGCGCTTATTTTTCAAAGTGTGCTGGCGGTGATCTACATTTTCTCCGGTACCTTTAATACGCTGACAGACCTGCTGGTGTTTGTCCTGTGGATTTTCTTTACGATGGGTGTGTTCGGCGTGTTCATCCTGCGCAAGAAAATGCCGCATGAACAAGGCCGCTACCGCGTGCGGCTCTACCCGTTCACCCCGATACTTGGCGTGGGAGGCGGAATCTATATTCTGGCCAGCACGATCATCAGTGATCCGCTGCGTTCGCTGGTGGGGATCGGCATTACGCTGGCCGGACTCCCGATTTATTATGTGATGATCCGGAAGAACCGTGTGTAGAGTAAGTTCACAGATTGTCCGAGGGTAAGCTGAATATGAAATAAACTGCACAGTACAAGGTGCTTCAGGGCTTTGTACTGTAGCGGTTAGCAGCTGAGCAAGAGGAAATATAATTATTTGTTGACAGGGGCAGTTATATTAAGTATACTATGAAAGTATCTTTTGAGCGGGCGTTGACAGCTTAGAGATTATCGTCTTGTAGATCAGAATACATAGACACATACGGACTCTTAGCTCAGTTGGTAGAGCAGTAGACTCTTAATCTATTTGTCCAGGGTTCGAGCCCCTGAGAGTCCATTACACAAGAAACGGCAGAGATGCCGTTTTTTTGCTGTCTGGAGAAGTACAAGGAGAGCGGGCGTTGACAGCTTAGAGATTATCGTCTTGTAGATCAGAATACATAGACACATACGGACTCTTAGCTCAGTTGGTAGAGCAGTAGACTCTTAATCTATTTGTCCAGGGTTCGAGCCCCTGAGAGTCCATTACACAAGAAACGGCAGAGATGCCGTTTTTTTGCTGTCTGGAGAAGTACAAGGAACAAGCTGGAGATTAGAAATCCGTTAAAAATACAGGAAAAAAATTGAATATGTATATGTTTTCGTTGTTTTGCCTAATTATCTGCGGGTATTGCGTTGGTCTATACTATCCAGAGAAAGGTGAGAGGAAGGGAGAAGCTGAAGGAAGATCAGAGGGTTATTTTTATGAAAGCGCTTATTCATGGGGTGTAGTGCTGTGAGAAATACTAATAAAGGAGGAAATTTGATGAAAAAAGGACAACGCATACTTGCTAAACTTCTTATAATCGCAATCCTGATGTCTATGACGGCCTTGGGTCAACCTTTGAAGGTGAACGCTTCATCCATTCCTAATTCATTCGCTAAAGGTGCTGACGTCAGCTGGCTGCCCCAAATGGAAGCCCAGGGGTATAAATTCTACAATGATCAAGGCACGGAGCAGGATCTTCTTCAGATCTTAAAGGATCATGGAATAGATTCGATACGCTTGCGGGCTTTTGTGAATCCGTCGGATGATCCTTCCAATGGACATAACAGTACAGAAGAAGTCGTTGCTTTGGCTTCTCGTGTAAGCGCTCTCGGGTTCAGGATTATGATTGATTTACACTATAGTGATTCCTGGGCCGATCCCGGGAAACAGGTTACACCTGCAGCATGGGCCAATGACAATCTGGAGCAGTTAAAGGCACATGTATCGGAATATACTTCTGAAGTCATGAATGCATTGAAGACAGCAGGCGTAACTCCGGAGTGGGTACAAATTGGCAATGAGATTAATAACGGAATGATGCATCCGCTTGGAAGCTACAGCAATACCGCTAATCTTGTTCAGTTAATTCAAGCCGGATCCGGTGCGGCCAAAGCGGTTTTCCCTGGTGCTAAGATCATCATTCATAGAGCCAATGGTGCAGATAGTGGTGTGGATTCGTTCTATGCCGGTCTGGTGGGAGCGGGTCTTAAGGACAGTGATTACGACATCATTGGGCTATCCTATTATCCGGATTCGGTCTTCACTTCCTCCATTGATGAACTATCCTCCAACATGAACGCGATTGCTGAAAAATACGGTAAGGAAGTCATGATTGTAGAGGTTGGCGGGGACGTCAGCAGAAACGCGGATAATGTATACAACATGCTCGTAGCTGTTCAGAATCAATTGAAGGCGGTGCCGGACGGGCAGGGAACAGGTGTTTTTTATTGGGCGCCTGAAGGGGTTTATTTCGGATATCCGCTGTCAGCGTGGAACCCGGATGGTACGCCTTCCTTTGCCATGGATGCATTTATTGACGGGGCTGCTGAAATCAACCGTTATCCAGTGCAATCACTTACTCTGGATAAGCACACGGATTCGCTTGAAGTAGGGGGCACCGGCAGCATAAAGGCAATGATCAGTCCTGATAATGCAACCTATAAAGGCGTAACCTTTACAAGCTCTAATCCCAATATTGTAAAAGTAGACCCCTATAAAGGGACTGTTTCCGGACTTGCTGCCGGGACGGCCACAGTAACAGCGGTTACTTACGACGGCGGATTTACAGATGCGGCTGAAATTACTGTAGTGCCAAGTGCAAGCTTCATCCAGAACCCTGGGTTCGAAGATGGATTAAATGCCTGGACCATTACGGGTGATGCGGACGCGGTAAGTACAGATTCCGACGTACATTCGGGTTCCTCTGCATTGCATTACTGGAGTGCGCCGGCTGCTGAAATTCAAATATCCCAGACGATCAACGGGCTTGAGAATGGAACCTATCAATTATCAGCCTGGGTCTCGGGTGGTGGAGACGAAGGGATCGCCGAGATTTATGCTGGAGATCAGAAGCAGAGTTTTGTAAATACAGGCTGGCAGCAATGGTCTAATCCAACGATTGATACGATTGAAGTAACAGACGGAACTCTCAGCATAGGTGCTAATCTGAAATATTCCGGCGGGCAGTGGGGAAATATTGACGATTTCAAGCTTATTAAGAAAGCTGGTGCGGTTCAGACGTCGAACCTCACAGTGAACGGATCAATTGCCGATTGGTATCTGAATGGAACCAGGCCTTCGACGTTCGGAGACAGCAGCGCTTCAGGCGGATTCGATTATGGTGATGATAAGCCGATCGATTTCACACTTACACATGGCTTCTCAGGACTTGAATCCGGGACCTATACGCTGCAAGCTAAAGTGTTCGGGGATAAAGGCGAACCGGCATCCGGCTCCATCATGTATATCGCTTCAGAGGGGCAGACCTATTCTGTCCCAATCACATATTCAGGCAGCGCCTGGCAGAATCCCCGGACGTTAACGCTGAACCATGTACATGTCGGAGATGACGGAATTGCATTATTGGGCTTCACAGTTAAAACCAATACGGATAATCATTACGGCTACCTGGATGATGTGACATTTGTGCGCAATAGCGGTTCATCTCCTGAGGTTCCAGGTGAGCCTACACCGGCTCCGGCAGGAACCCCTGTGCCAAGTCCAACAGCAAGTCCAATAGCGAGTCCAACAGCGACTCCAACAGCGAGTCCAACAGCAAGTCCGGTATCTAATGCAACACCTGACTCCAATACTGTGTGGACAGCTCCGCAGGCGACACCGCAACCAACGCCGCAGCCGGACATTAAAGTCCTGGCTAACCCGGAAGCGAATACAGAGAGCCGAATTGTAATTTCGATTGCGGACGGCGTTAAAGAAATACGGCTCCCTGCGAATGCAGCAGCAATCAATGGGACAAACGTACTGAGAGTGGAAGCTAAAGATGCAGTTGTAGAGATTCCAGGGCAGGTTCTGAAGGCGCTCCAAGCGTTGGCTGGAGAGAACCTTTCGGGTAGAATGCTTTCCTTTGGATGGACCGCATTGTCTTCTGAAGACAAGTCTGTGCTATTACAGCAGGCGAATAACAAGAATGACGCTGATCTGAAGCTGGCTGGAGAAGTGTATAACTTCAATCTGTCTATCGTTAATCCGGACGGGACAAGGACTCCAATGACGCAATTCGCGGAACCTGTTACACTTCGCCTGAAGGTCCGGGACAACGGAAATCCGCAGCTGCTCGGAGTCTACAATATCGCGGACGATGGCAAGCTTGAATATGCTGGAGGAACCCTAGAACAAGAGTGGATGACCGCACAAGTAAACCACTTCAGCAAGTATGCTGTACTGGAATACGACAAGACCTTTGCAGACGTTGACAGCAAGTATTGGGCATACAATGTCATTAAGGAAGTTGCCGCCAAGCATATTATCGAAGGCATTAGTGAGAGCTCCTTCGTACCTAAGAGAGAAGTGACCCGTGCCGAATTTGTTTCAATGCTCGTCCGCGCACTCGGAGTGAAGAATGCTGACGCTAGTCCATTTAGTGATGTAGACACTACGAAGTGGTATGGAAGAGAGGTTGCTGCGGCTTATGAAGCCGGACTAGTGAAGGGGTACACTGGAGGGAATTTCGCACCCGAAGCGCAGATTACGCGTCAAGAGATGGCGGTGATTCTGATGAGAGCCTACGAGATTCACACTGGAATTACAACGCCGTTAGTCTCACTGACAGCATTTGCCGATGCAGACAAGATCGACAGATGGGCAGCGGATGCAGTTGGTGCTGCTGAATCGCTCGGCTTCCTCGAAGGTAATTCTTACGGATTCTACATGCCTCAGGCATTCGCGAATCGGGCGGAATGTGCGAAGGTAGTGTCTTTGCTGCTTGAGAAATAATAGAAATATTATTTATCTTCAAAAAAGGGTTGTCCCAAAAGCCAGGAAATGGCTGCTTGGGACAGCTCTTTTATATTGGAATCTCCAGAAGTAGGCTGTACGGGGAAATTTAAGGGATAAATCCCTTTGATTCGGCTGAAAGTGCATTTCTTGCTAAGAGCCTGACACTCTATGGAACTCGGCGACTGGTAGGCCCAAACCTGAACTTGGGGACGCTAGATTTTTTTAGAAACGGTTTTAAGCCGCCGACCCGGGGTACAATCTGCTGCTTCGTACGCCTTGATCAGGGGGCTTAAGAGAACGAGAGTGGAGACGAGCCGAATGTATGCGAAAAACCGAATACAATGTGCCAAAGATAGTGTAGATGAGCCGAATGCGAAAAACCGAATACAATGTGCGGGGTACAATCTGCTGCTTCGTACGCCTTGATCAGGGGGCTTAAGAGAACGAGAGTGGAGACGAGCCGAATGTATGCGAAAAACCGAATACAATGTGCCAAAGATAGTGTAGATGAGCCGAATGCGAAAAACCGAATACAATGTGTCAACGATAGGGTAAATGAGCCAAATGTATGTGAAAAACTGAATACAATGTGTCAACGGTAGGGTAGATGAGCCGAATGTATGCGAAAAACCGAATACAATGTGCCAAAGATAGTGTAGACGAGCCGAATGTATGCGAAAAACCGAATACAATGTGCCAAAGATAGTGTAGATGAGCCGAATGCGAAAAACCGAATACAATGTGCGTACGCCTTGATCAGGGGGCTTAAGAGAACGAGAGTGGAGACGAGCCGAATGTATGCGAAAAACCGAATACAATGTGCCAAAGATAGTGTAGACGAGCCGAATGTATGCGAAAAACCGAATACAATGTGCCAACGGTAGGGTAGATGAGCCGAATGTTATTAGAACAACAAGCTGCAAATGACCAAAAACGCAGAGCAGCGATTCTCCAATTAACAGGAGAGCCGATGCTCTGCTGACATATTAGCTGTGCTCCGCAATCTGTACTTCGAAGCCGTCCGGGTCCAGAATATAAAAGAACCGCAGATGCGGATTCGGCGAGACGGGTCCGCGTGCAACCGGAATTCCCTCGTTACTCAGCTCCTTCATAGCCTCGTCCAGTGAACCTGCCTCGAAACCTACTGAAACACCGCACTCCGGCTTCAACGCCGTGTCACTTCCCTGAATAAGTTCGATCTTCGGTTGTCCTTCTGCGCCAAGCATGACAATTTGTCTTCCTCTGCTCTCAAATCTGCGCTCAACCGGAATTCCCAGAATCCTGTGATAGAAATCAAGGGAAGCCTCCAGATCGCGCACTCTGAGCGTAATCCAGTTCATACTCAGGTTCATGCGTTTCAGATCCTTTGCTGTGAATTTTGGTAGTGTCTATTATACGCGATTACTGGCTAACGTGGGGAGATGAAGAGGCGGAGATTCGGGACACAGTCAGACGAACGAATGCCTTTACAGAATTGAAGCATGTGTTGTAGTACAATGATAGATATTAATTATTCACCGGAGGCTGATGATGAATATAGCAACAGTAATACATGGCGGAAGAAAGATAGCCGTAGTGAGCGGCAGCGAGACCTTAGTCAGTGATGTTCAGGATGCGCTGGATTTAATGGCAACGGTACGGTATGAAGTGGATTGTGACCGGATTGTCCTTCATAAAGCTCTGCTCAGCGAAAGCTTTTTTGATTTGAAGACCCGGCTGGCCGGCGAGATTTTGCAGAAGTTTATTAATTATCATGTAAAGGCAGCAGTGGTAGGAGATTTCAGCGGCTATACCAGCCGGAGTCTGCGCGATTTCATCTATGAATGCAATAACGGGAAAGATATTTTTTTCCTGGCGGATGAGCAGCAGGCGGTTGAGAGGTTAAGTGAGGTTTAGGGATACAACATAAGAAACAACTCAAACTCCGATCCGGCTGGATCGGTTTTTTGTATTTTCCAGTGAGGCAGGAGAACAATATGCGCTAAAAAGGCATTACGTCTATACCTTCACTATTAAATTAGAATACTACTATGTGGACGTAACAGCCCGATTTGCGTTTGACAACCTTTCAATGTTGAAGCACAATAAAAAGGTGATGATGTAAATTTAAGTGGTGCAGGGAGAATAATACATGAATAATAAATCAGGACGTCAGTCCTTCCGGGAAAGACTGGATTATATGGTAAGCAAGCTCCGCACAGATATTCTTAGCGGTAATCTGCAGCCGGGAGCGTATCTTCCTGCCGAGAGCCTGCTGGCCAAACAGTTTGAGCTCAGTAACAAATCCGTCCGCAGAGGACTGGATGTCCTTGTACAAGAAGGTCTGATTCTGAAGATTGACCGTGTAGGCAGCGTGGTAATGGAGTCGGTCAGGGAGCGGATCCGCATCCATTTCGGCTGCAGCTCTTCCCTGACCAAGGACTTCAAGCTGGACGATCTCATAGCAGAATTCCACCGGCTGCATCCCGGAATTCATGTTCTGCCGCTCGCCTTGAATGACTTCGATCATGTGAATTCGGCCTTGGAGCTGATTAATAACGGAATGCTGGATGTGTTGTCCCTTAACAGCACCCAGTTTCAGGAGATGGCCGAGAACGGGTCCGCAGAGCTGCTGGAGGCGCTGGAGCCCGATCCGGGACTGTATCCGATTACCAGCGAAGCTTTTTTGCATGAGGGACAGCTGTTTGCTTACCCGATTTCCTTCTCCCCGGTGGTGCTCTGCTATAACAAAGCCCATTTCCGTGAGGCTGACCTGCCTGAACCGGACAGTTACTGGACCTGGGATGATCTGATGGAGTCGGCCCGGCAGCTGTCGGAGAAACGGGGGCGCCATGCCGTGTATTTTGTACCCGCCTCCGAGAACCGCTATTCGGTGTTTCTGCTGCAGAGCGGAATCCGGATCACGGAGGACGGAGGACACCATCCCACACTGAGTCCCGAGACCGCCAATAGTCTGGATATATACAGCAGGCTGGTGAACAATCATCAGATCTTCCCCAAATACCTGGCCGGCAATCATGAGGATGAAACGATATCGCTGTTTGTCCAGGAGCAGGTATCGATGATCCTGGCGACCTACTACAATCTGAACGAATTCAAGGACCTATCCCTGGACTATGACTTGGCCCCGCTGCCTACGCTCAAAGCCAGGGACCCGCAAAAAACACTGCTCGTCACCATCGGTGCGGCGGTAGTGGGGAATTCCCGGCAGAAAGAGGCTGCGCGGCAATTCGTCAGCTTTCTGGCCTCGGCCGAGGCGCAACGGATGATCCGCGAACGTTCGGTCAGTATTCCGGCACGCAAACGGATTGCTGAAATGGCCGTAGATGATCATTTGAACCGTCCTTCGAGATATCTGATGTACAGAGAGCTATTTCCGACATTTTCATACCTCAGAGATCTGGGGCTTCCTATTGCTGTACTGCAAAGCTTCCGCAAGCTTTTGAATGCGTATTGGTCCAGAATGATTGATGAGACCTCTATGTATGAGGAAATGGGCCGGCTGATTGCAGAAGAAAACAGGGCGAAGGCGGATAGGGCAACGGACACGCCCACCTGAGTGCGGCTGCAGCGGTTCTGGATCGGAGATTAAGCGTGATGATAGCAGGATTCTGCTATTATTACGCTTTTTTTGCTGTGTTTACTACTAGAAAAGGTGTAAAAAGAAAACGTGAAATGAAAACCATGAGCCATTTCATATCAAATCATGTTAGCTTTTTCACAATATCAAGAGGAAAAATTCGATTGATGAAATATTAATGTGATGTATAATTACATAAATGCTGATAAATAGTCAAAATTTAATTGACTTCAATGGAAGGTGAAAATATAATAAATACATCAGATGTATATCAGTAATGCAAAAGTATAGATCTGAACAGCTTCAATATGAATCAAAAAGAAGTCAAGAATGAGGAAAACGTCACAATTATTGAAAGACGGACAGGCTGAAGGAGAAAATCAAGAGGAAAGGCGCTGATGGCTATTCCGTAAAAATGAAATGTTGATGTACTGTTGATTCCCTTATCGTGTGTTAGTAAATGTCTCATAGGAACTATCTTACTTTTACTTATTAATAGGGGGCTGAATTATGAATGTTGCTAAAAGGAAGCTAGCTCTGCTGTTGCCGGTCCTGACACTGCTCGTTACACTGGTGTCCGCCTGTGGAGGGTCAAACAATAATGGAAGCAACGCCGCTGAACCATCGGCCTCTTCGGGTACTCAGAGTGAAACGGCTGCTCCTGTAGAAGGAAGCCGGTCCGTTGGCGGCCTTCAGGTGCCGATTGTGGCGGACAAGCTGGAGCTGTCCCTTTGGTCCCCAAGCGGGGGTAATTTCCGGGGAACCGATTTTAATGAGAAATATTCCTTTCAGCAAATGGAAGAGAACACCAACATTCATATCAACTTTCAGCACAGTACAGAAGCCAGCGCAGAAGCATTCAGTCTGCTGATGTCCTCCGGCAAGCTTCCGGATGTCATCTATAACGATCTGTGGGGGACGGACTCCGGCAAATACGGCGCTCAGGGAGCGCTCCTTCCGCTGGAAGATCTGATTGACCAATACGCACCAAACTTCAAAAAGCTCCTCGATGACCACCCGGATATCCGGGGACAAATCACCTCGCCTGAAGGGCATATCTATTATCTGCCGAACCTCGTACTCGATTCCCAGGATTTGACCCAAATGTTCCCTCAGGTCCGCAGTGACTGGGTGGAGAAGCTGGGACTCCAGATGCCGCAAACTACAGAAGACTGGTATAACATGCTTAAAGCCTTTAGGGAGCAGGATCCCAATGGTAACGGAAAAAAAGATGAAATTCCGCTCGTCACCGTCAATCTGGAGAACATTATGATGCTGTTCGCGCCGGCCTTTGGTGTCGAATACGGGTTCTTCGTTGATAACGGTGAAGTGAAATTCGGGCCTAATGATCCGCGGTTCAAGGATGTTGTTGCCTATCTGAACCGTCTATATGAAGAACAGCTGCTGGACCCGAACTATCTGGTGGACACGACGTTCCAGACGCTGACCGAGAAGGTGACCACGGATGTGGCTGGTGCCTGGTTCGGCTGGTCGGGGTCCTACATGGGGAACTTCACAACGCTGATGGAAGGCAAGCATGACACCTTCAAAATTGCAGCAGCCATTCCTCCAAAGGGGCCAAACGGTGATCAGCGCCATGTCTCCTTCCGCTGGCAGGCTGCGGCCCATGGACTTGCTGTATCCTCGAAGACTGCACATCCCGAAGAAGTGATGAAGTGGCTGGACTACCAGTATTCTGAAGAAGGCATTCTGCTGAACAATTTCGGGGTGGAAGGCAAATCTTATGATCTGGTGAACGGCGAGCCGGTATATAAGGAAGAGGTTACTCATCCTACGAACGGGCTGACCAATACGCAGGAGCTGCTGAATCATACCATCGGCGGCGGAAGCTGGGCTACAGTGGCCGATACCCGTTATGCCGAACAGATCCGTGAAGCGAACGGACAAACGGAGAATCCGCTGGAAATTTACAAGGACTATATTGACTTTGACGCGAAGCTGCCGCCAGTACAATTCACGGCTGAAGAAAATGAAATTGTGGTTCCACTTATGGCTGACATTCAGACCTATGTGGCTGAAACGATCAATGCCCAGATTATGGGACGCCAGAGCTTCGATGATTATGACAAAGTCATGAAGCAGCTGGAGCAAATGGGGATTGGCGAGGTGCTGAAGCAGTACCAGGCTGCATATGAGCGTTTTAAAGGAAAATAAGCGGAGCAGGGTTGTCTTAGCCAGGCGGGCTGCGGAAATTCCGGCAGCCTCCTGGCACTAAGATAACCGGTACCCTCGCCTCTGTCCGGGAAAGGAGCCCCCTATGGCAGTACCCGTAAATGCAATCAAGGCCAAAAGCAGGAAACAGCAGACGAAACGGAGTTCCCTTTCGCTGAAGCGTATGATGGCTAACCGTTATCTCTATCTCATGCTGCTGCCCACTGTGCTGTATTTCCTCATCTTTGAATACAAACCGATGTACGGGGCGATAATCGCCTTCAAAGATTTCAATCCTTTCGCAGGTGTTGCCGGCAGCCCCTGGGTGGGCTTCAAAAATTTCGAGAAGTTTTTTGAGAGCTATTATTTCTTCCGTTTGCTGAAGAACACCTTCCTAATGAGCTTTTATTCGCTGCTTTTCATTTTTCCGGCTTCGCTGGTCTTCGCCCTATTGCTTAATGAGCTGCGGATCAAAAAGCTGAAGTCTTTCCTGCAGACGGTGTCATATCTTCCGCATTTTGTTTCACTAATTGTCATCTGCGGCATGATTATTGACTTCACGAAGCCTGGAGGTATTATCAACAGCCTGCTGCTCGGCATCGGAATCATCTCTGAGCCAATTCAGTTTCTGATCCTGCCGGAGTGGTTCCGCACCATTTATGTCGGTTCAGGCATGTGGCAGAGCCTTGGCTGGAACTCTATTATCTATCTGGCAGCCTTGTCCGGCATTAACCCGAGCCTCTATGAGGCTGCTGTGGTGGACGGGGCGGGACGCTGGAAGCAGCTTACACACATAACACTGCCGGGAATTCTGCCCACAGTGCTGATCCTGTTGATTCTGAATGTCGGGACCCTGCTGAATGTGGGCTGGGACAAAATTATATTGCTGTATAATCCGGGAACCTACGTCACGGCAGACGTCATCTCCACCTTTGTCTACAGGCGCGGTGTCATGGAAGCTGATTACAGCTTCTCGGCGGCGGTGGGACTGTTCAACTCCGTGATCAACTTTACGCTGCTGGTGCTGGCGAACCGGATCAGCAGGAAGACCACCGAGAGCAGCTTATGGTGAGAAGGGCTATGCTTCCGAAGCAAGTTTAATTGCGCTGTTCACACAGGAAGTATAGCTCCATTAAACTCAGGCGTACGCTTCCGAAGCTAGTTTTGTACGAAGCGAATCAGTGAAGTCATCCTAACAAAACTCTTAGGAGGGGAAGACAGTGGTAATCAAACGCAGCATTCCGGAAGTGATATTTGACAGCTGCAATGTTCTGTTCCTAATCTTCTGTTCCTTCCTGTTCCTGTATCCCATGTGGTATGTACTGGTATCCTCGTTCAGTGATGCGCATGCCATAGCCGCCGGCGAGATCAGCTTCTGGCCGAAGGGCTTCAATGTGGATGCTTATAAGCTGGTTTTTGAGGACCAGCGGATCTGGACGGCTTACGGGAATACGGTCATTTATGTCATCGCGGGCACTTTTATCAATTTGGTTCTAACCACCCTTGGCGCTTATCCGCTGTCCAGAAGGAATCTGGAGGGGCGCAGTCTGATCATGGCGTTCATCGTGTTTACGATGTTCTTCAGCGGGGGGCTGATTCCGGCCTATCTGAATGTGCGTGAGCTCGGACTGTACGATACAAGATGGGCGCTGCTGCTGCCGGGCGCGGTCAGTGCTTTTAACCTGATCGTAATGCGGACCTTCTTCCAGTCCATACCGGAGAGCCTCGTGGAATCGGCCAAAATCGACGGTGCCCATGACTTCCGCATTCTGCTGCGGATTGTACTGCCGTTATCGATGCCTGTACTGGCGGTAATGACGCTGTTCTATGCGGTGGGACACTGGAACAGCTGGTTCTCAGCGATGATTTATTTGCAGGACCGTGATCTGTTTCCGCTGCAGCTGATTTTGCGGGAAATTCTGATTCAGTCCTCCGCGCAGAATATGCTGGCGGGTGTTACGCAGGATGAGGTGTTCCGCATCAGTGAATCTATCAAATTCGCAACCATTATTATCGCAACGGTGCCTATTCTGATGATCTATCCGTTTTTGCAGAAGTATTTCGTCAAAGGCGTCATGATCGGAGCACTGAAAGAGTAAACGGGTAAGGGAGCAGAAACAGAGCAGAAACAGAGCATAAATAGAGAAAACAACATTCGCACCGTAATCTGCGCGAAGCAGTCGGGAGGAGAGAGGCTATATGAAGGCGGTACTATCCCAGAATGGTGAAATTAACGTGGCTGAGATTCCCGCTCCGGAGCTGGAGGACGGATTCGTGCTCGTTGAGACTGAATATTCGGCCATCAGCCCCGGAACAGAAATGATGATGAATGGTGCTCACCGCCCGAAACCGATAGTTCTCGGATATAGTGCGGCAGGGATCATCCGCTCCCGTGGACAGGGAATGGAGCATTGGCCAGTTGGTCAGCGGGTGGCCTGTTACGGGGGGCCTTATGCGAAACACGCAGAATGGCTGCTGATGCCACAGCATCTCATGGTGCCGGTTCCGGAGCATGTCAGTCCGGTGGAAGCGTCAACGGTGGGTCTTGGAGCCATCGCAGTGCATGCCGTAAGGCAGGCTGACCTGCAGTTCGGCGAGACGCTGGTGCTGATTGGAGCAGGGATTCTCGGCCAGCTGATTGCGCAAATTGCCAGGGCAGCCGGCTGCCGGGTCATCGTCTATGATCTGCTTGAAGCGCGCTGCAGCATCGCCGAGCGCCTTGGCATCCGCCACATTGCAGTGAGTCCGGAGCAGGTCAGCTCGCATCTGGAACAATTGACGGCAGGAATGGGAGCGGATGCCGTAATGATCTGTGCCGGGGGCAAATCCGGCGGGCTTGTCGATCAGGCGCTGGAATGGGTGAGGAACCAGGGGAAGGTGCTGCTGGTCGGAGATGTGAAGGCGGACTTCTCACGGGAGCTGATGTTCGGGAAGGAAGCGCAGGTGCTGATCTCCAGAGCAGGCGGTCCGGGCCGTTACGATCCTGTCTATGAAAAGCAAGGGATTGATTATCCTTATGGCTACGTCCGCTGGACCGAAGGACGAAACATGGCGGAATACATCCGGCTGATCGCTGAGGGTGATATTCAGGTAGGACCGCTGATCAGCAAGGTGTTCCCTCTGGAGCGTTCAGCCGATGCGTTCTTACAGTATGGACAATCTCCGGCAGAGCTGCTGGGAGCAGTGCTCGCCTATCCTGTAACCGGTGTTCAAGAAGCAGAGCCTGCTGCAGCCCAAGCCCGGGAGGGGCAATGAGAATGGAGGCGCTGCGGATCGGCGAGCCGCTGAACGGACTTGCGGTATGGGCATCGGCCTATGGCAAGCGGCAGGGGCAGGACCGGATCTATGCCGTATCCTCCGGCAGTCCCTGCATGCTGTTTGTACTTGATCCTGCTGGCACCCAGCCGGTGCAGCAATATGCGCTGGAAGGCTCGGATCATTGCTGGGGAGTGGTTGCGGCGGCCAGCGGAATCTACATCGGCGGCAGCGGGATGCTATACAGATTTACGCATGAACAGGGCATCGAGAACCTGGGGGAGATGATTCCAGGCGAGTTCTACACCTGGCGGCTTGCCGCCGACAACGCAGGCAACATCTATGGAGGCTGCTATCCCGGCGGCAAAGTCTTTCAATATAATCCGTCCACGGGACAGTTCAGAGATTACGGCGCCATGGTGGACGGAGAGCAATATGCCCGGTGCATGCAAGCCTTGGAGGGCAAGCTGTACGTGGGGGCCGGAACCCGGTGTCCGCATATTGTGGAACTGGACACAGAGACAGGTGAACGGACTGAGATCAGCCTGCCGGAAGAGAGCCGCACAGAGCAGCTAGTGTATGATCTGAATATTGTACACGGGAAGCTGATAATTCGGATAACACCGAGTTCTAGATTATATATCTATGATCTGAAGCTGCACCAGTGGGAGAATTCTATCGATCATGTAAGTGGACTCAGTGTGTCACCGCCTGACCGTCACGGGAATATCTATTTCATTAAGGATGATGTTCTGCAGCGTTATGCATTGGCAACAGGCGTTCTTACCCCTACTTCATTTGCCATGCCGGAACCGGCAGGAGACTACGGCTGGCTGGAGGGCCATCCGCTGAATCCGCAGGGAAGCTGCCTGGCAGGTGTGCACAGGAACGGGACCTGCTGGATCTATGATCCGGAGCATGACCGGCACACGGTCATGGATTTCATGCTGCAGGGGCAGCCGGTTCACCTGCAGTCCCTGGCCTGGGGGCCGGAAGGGAAATTGTATACCGGCGGTTATTTCGCCGGCGGGCAGGGGCAGCCGGTTCACCTGCAGTCCCTGGCCTGGGGGCCGGAAGGGAAATTGTATACCGGCGGTTATTTCGCCGGCGGACTGGCCAGTTACGATCCGGCCACCTCGGAAATCATTTCCCGCCGGGGGATCGGGCAGATTGAGGGCATGATGGAAGCCGGCGGCATTATGTATCTGGGAGTGTACCCCAAAGCGAATATCTTCGCCTATGACCCGTCACGGGAATGGAATCCCGGACGTAATCCCAGGCTGGCTTTCTCCCTGCAAGGCGAAGAACAGGACCGTGCTTTTGCCTGGACCCGGGCGGGAGAAGAGCTGGCTATCGGAACCGTACCATCCTACGGCCGGCATGGAGGTGCATTAACCCTGCTGCATCCCGGAACCGGGGCGCGGGAAGTGTTCAGGGGGCTGCTGCCGCAGCAGAGCATCGTGTCATTGGCCGCTGGCAAAGACGTATTGTTCGCCGGAGGCTCTGTCTGGGGAGGACTCGGAATCGCCCCGGAGCGGATGGAAGCGTCCCTGATGATCTGGGATGTGAACAGCCGCCGCAAGGTTTGGGAGGGTGTTCCGGTACCGGGAGAAAAGTCCATCCCGGCGCTGGCGCTGGATGATGAGGGCAAGGTATGGGGACTCACTGCAGGGCTGCTCTTCCTGTTTAATCCGTTCACGCTGGAGACTGAAAGGACGATTCGGGTATGCCCGGTGGATTGGGAAGGAATGACCCACTTCTGGCGGGGAGGTAACGAGCTGCTGTACAGGGAAGGCATATTGTACGGGACCGCAATGAACACACTGTTCCAATATGATGTGCGCCAGGGCAGGCTTGAGGTGCTGGACGGAGATGCCCGGCTGCTTACGTTGGACGGCGAAGGCGGACTGTTTTTTGCCAGAGCAACCGCACTGTACCGGATGCAGGCCTTGACGGCAAGTCAGGAGGAATCATGAAAATCCTATATTTCTACAAATTTTGCCTGCTGGGCGGAGTCACCACGCAGCTGGCGAACAGGCTTAAGTTTCTGCGCGGCCGTGCGGAGGTGCATTTTGCTTTTCTAGAGGACTACGGCGGGGCCGGCGCTTTTGAAGGCTATGCGCATGTCCGTATCCTCGGAACACCTGATGAAATCAGGAGCTACATTAAGGTGCATGACTTTGACGTAATCATCACTATTGATACCTATGAGCTGTATGAAGCGCTGGGCCCGGCGGAAGAACGGAAGCTGATCATTCACGAGGTGCACACCACCTATGAAGAGCCCTTGCGGATACTGGCTGAATCCAGGGATACCCTGCCCTTTCACTTTGTCATCACACCCTCTGCTTATATGAAGGAAATGCTGGAGGGAATCGGGATTACAGATGCTTTTCATATTAACAACTGCCTGGATACGGAATTATTCAAATACGAACCCCTCTCCGGCGAGCGGCCGCCTACCATTCTGTGGGTAGGCAAGCTGGACCGGCATAAAAACTGGGAGTCCTTCATGAACATAGCAGGCAGGCTGAATACACAATTTCCGGACCTGCAGTTCCTGCTTGTCGGCGGTTACACCGCTCCCGAAGAAATTACCGGCAAACTCCGGGCGAGAGTGCAGGAGCTGGGAATCCGGCATTTTGAGTGGCTGCCCAAAGTGGATTATGAAGAGATGCACCATTATTATTCAGCGGTTGCCGGGGGTGGCGGGGTGTATGTCAGTACTACCAGCAATGAATCCTTCGGGATGACCGTCCTGGAGGCGATGGCCTGCCGGTGTCCGGTTGTCGTGCCGGAGGTCGGAGCATTGCCTGAGCTGCTGGACGATGAGCTGAGTGTATCGCTGTATGCTTCCGGAAATGAAGAGGAATGTGTCCGGCGTGTGGCCCTGCTGCTCGAACAGAACGCCCTGCGGGAACGCTTGATGACCTTGGGTGAGCAGAAGGCAAGAACGGTGTACAGCATTGAAGAGGTTGGAAAAGCATACATGGCGCTGCTGGAACGTTTCGTAAGAGAACGTGCATACCACAGTTAATCTACATTGTCCGCAGGCACAAGGGGGCGTTCATTAACTGCTATATAGATTGAACTTAAAAATATACGGACTGGGAAAAGCGGCGGAGGGGAAATTTGGAACTGGAACTGTATGAAGGTAGCGTCCGCCAGAAAGCCTTCCATAGGAAAGCAAGCATCGGAAGCATAAGCTGTCTGAGAATTTCCACTGCGAACAGCGGATTAGATCAAGAAACCTGGGGACGGGCAGCGGCCGGAGGGCCAAATATTCTTTGGAGTTACGGCAACCCATGACCCGATTACGGTAAATGCCTAGGCGTTTGCAGTAAACGGTAGGCGGTAGACGGTAAGCTGTAAACGGTAAACGGTAAACGGCAAGCGGTATGCGGTAAACGGTATGCGGTAGGCTTAATTGCACTTTGTACAACTAAATCGCCTGATTTACAACCAATAATCCGTTTAGTTGTATTTCGTGCAATTAAACTGCCTCGCTACCTTGGTTCCCGCCCATTCGGGCAGTTTTAGTTGTACAGACTGCAGTTATAAGAGGCCAGCCTCTCTTTTCGGTGTTTTTAATTGTACATTATACAACTATATACAACTATCCCTGAATGTCCATTTGGAACGGAATACATTAGTTGCTGCAAGTACTAGTTAACCCCAGTCTACGCGGGCGGAGGTGCAGAGTTGAAAGAGCTGAACATTGGTATGGTGGGCATGGATACCTCCCACAGCAGAATCTATGCTTCGCTGCTGAACCATGTGTCCCATCCGCTGCATGTACCCGGCGGGAGGCTGACTTGCGGGTATGCCGGAGGCTCGGCGGATTTCCCGTTAAGCGCCTCAAGGGTGGAAGCGATCAGCAGGGAGCTGCAGGAGCACTACGGTGTCGAGCTGGTGGCTTCCATTGCTGAAGTAGCCGAGAGAGCAGATGCGGTCCTGCTGACTTCTGTAGACGGAAGAGTACACCGTGAACAGTTCGCGGTGCTCGCACCCTACGGCAAGCCGGTGTTCATCGACAAGCCGCTTGCGGTCACCAGCGCGGATGCCCGGGCCATCATGGAGCTTGCAGCAAGCTATGGGACACCCGTTTTCTCCAGCTCGATGGTCCGGTTCGGCGGTCCGCTGAATGCGGCGCTGAAGGATGAGAGTGCAGGCTCCATTGTAGGAGCGGACTGCTGCGGTCCGTTCGAGCTGCAGCCGACCCAGCCGGGGTTATTCTGGTACGGCATTCATACCGCAGAAATGCTGTACGCGGCGCTTGGCAGAGGCTGCATTTCAGTGAAAGCGCTGAGTAATGAAGTCCAGGAATGGGCAGTCGGGCAGTGGAGTGACGGCCGGATCGGAACCCTGCGCGGCAACCGGACGGGCGGCCCGGATTTCACTGCTGTGCTGCACAGGGAACGGGGCAGCACAGCAGTAAATGCGCTGGGCGGGTACTATGAAGCAGGCCATCAGAATCTGCTAAGGCAGTTTCTGTTGATGGCGGCTGGAGCGCCTCCGCCCGTAAGCCCGGCGGTGACCCTGGAGCTGATCCGCTTTATTGAAGCGGCTAATGAGAGCAGGGTAACGGGGCAGACCGTGCTTCTGTAAGGAGCTTAATCGTACCCGATGATACGGACAGGCTGTTCTTTTGTAATAAGGAGTTACATTCGGAAAGGGGAGAAACGGAATGATCAAGACAGCAGTGATCGGCTGCGGCGGTATGGGAAACATTCATGCGGACAGATATATGTCCATGCCTGAGGCTCAGCTCATCGCGGTATGTGATATTAACGCGGAAGCGGCAGAGGCACTGGGGCGGCTGGCAGGGGTGAATGTTTATCTGACGGCACAGGAAATGCTCGAACGGGAGAAACCGGAGGTGGTCAGTATAGCTGTACCCACCTATCTGCATGTGCCCATGGTACGGCTAGCAGCGGACTACGGTGCACATGTGATCTGCGAGAAGCCGCTGGCGCTGACTTCCACGGAAGCCGAGGAGGCGGTCCGATACTGTAACGGTAAAGGTGTCCGGTTATTTGTCGGACATGTGGTCCGCTTCTTCCCCTCCTACAGCCAGCTTGCGGAAGGGATCAGGCAGCATGGCGGAGGCGGGGGCGGCATCTACCATGCCAAGAGAGCAGGCTCGCATCCCGGCCAGGTTCAGGAATGGTTCCGCGACCCGGCGCTGAGCGGCGGCGTGATTGTGGATCTGATGATTCACGATATCGACTATATCCGCGGGACCTTTGGTGAAGCGGAGGAGGTATATGCCTTCGAGCATCGGAGGGAGACGATGAATTATGCTTCCGCGACCTTCCGCTTCGGGAACGGAACCCTTGCCCAACTGGAGGCTTTCTGGGGTTATCCTGGCGCGTTTCATACAGCGTTTGAATATGCCGGTGCGGACGTCATTATCTCGGGCGGAACACCGGACGGGGAGAGTGTGCATGTCCGGCGGGCAGCTGCCTCGGGGTCTGCTCCGGGGTTCGTGGAGACCCCTGCAAGTGTGCTGCTGAAAGACCCCTATTATGAAGAGCTGGAGCATTTCCTGAGGTGCATTGCCAGCGGTGCGGAGCCTAAGGTCACGGCAGAAGATGCCGTTCAGGCTGTACGCTGGGCGGAAGCTGCCGTGAGATCAGGGGCAACCGGACTTCCCGTTAAGCTCGATGCCAAAGGAGGGAGTCTATGAGACGTCTTAATGTGGGAATGATCAGCTTCGCCCATGCTCATGCCTATGATTATCTGGCCTGTCTTCAGCAGATGCCGGAGGTGAACGTAGGCGGGATCGCTGATCCCGTGCCGGAGCGGACAGAGGATTTGGCCAGGCGCCATGCCATCCCTTACTACAGCGATTACCGCGAACTGCTGGCCGATGCGTCGATAGATGCGGTGATCATATGCTCGGAGAATGTTCATCATGCGGAGCATACCCTTGCCTCTGCTGAAGCAGGCAAGCATGTTCTCTGTGAGAAGCCGCTTGGCCTCTCTGCCGGGGAGATGGAGCGGATGATTGCAGGCTGTGAAGCCAAGGGGGTCCAGCTGATGACCGCGTTTCCCTGCCGCTTTCTGACCCCGGTGGTCCGGGCTAAGGAGGCGTTTGACAGGGGGGAGATCGGAGAGATTGTAGCTTTTAAAGGAACCAACAGAGGCTCATTCCCGGGTCCGGCGTGGTTCGCCGAGCCTTCGCTTTCGGGCGGTGGCGCTGTGCTGGATCATACAGTTCATGTGATGGATTTGATGAACTGGTTCACCGGCTCACCGGTCGAGCAGGTCTATGCCTATGCGGGAACCTTATTCGATCCTGAGCACAAGCGGACGATTGATGATTCCGGCATGGTGCATGTCACTTTTGCAAATGGCGTGTTCGGCGTTCTGGACCCGAGCTGGTCGCGTAATCCCGGATTCCCCACCTGGGGGGATGTGACCCTGCAAATCATCGGGACAGAGGGAGTCATCTCCATCGATGCCTTCAATCAGAAGAACAATGTGTATGGCAGAGCATCCGGCAAAGGCAGCTGGTCTTTCTGGGGAGACGATATGAACGGACTGATGCTGCAGGCATTCGTGCAGGCGCTGCTGGAAGGCTCCCCGGTACCGGTAAGCGGACTGGACGGTCTCAGATCGGCGGAGGTTGCCTTGAATGCCTACCGGTCCGTACAGGCCGGGCAACCGGTTAAGCTGCACAGGTAACGCCAGGATTTGAATGTATGTAACCACATTAAAGAGGCGGGATGAACAATGGACGAACAGAAACTATTCGATACGATGTGTGAAACGCTCTATTCGGCGGTAATCTCCGATACGCTGGATCAGCTGGGCTACCGCAATCAGGTGATGCGCGAGAATATCAATCCGGTCGATCCCTCCTGGGTGGTGGCTGGACGTGCCAAAACCGTTCTGTCCGTGGATATTCACCATCTGCCGGAAGACCCTTACGCCAAGGAGATAGAAGCGGTAGACAGCGTCAAGCCGGGAGAGATTGTGATCGGCTGCACGAATGAATCCAGGCAGAATGGCCTCTGGGGGGAGCTGCTGTCAACGGCCTCCAAGATGCGCGGCGGGCGGGGCGCCATTGTGGACGGCTTAATCCGGGATACGGCCAAAATTCTGGAGCTGGGCTTTCCCGTCTTCGCCACCGGCACCAAGCCGGTGGATTCGCAGGGACGCGGGATCGTTATCGACTACGATATTCCCGTGCTGTGCGGAGGTGTGCTGGTGCAGCCCGGCGACATTATCTTTGGCGACCGTGACGGTGTGGTGGTGATACCGGGCGCCATTATTAATGAAGTGTTCGCACTGGCGACGGATAAGGCGACACGCGAGAATCATACACGCGATGAGCTGCTGGCGGGCTCCACACTGCGGCAGGTCTATGATAAATACGGAGTGCTCTAAACCACGAAGGCGGGGTGCCTACATGAGGATGGCTGGAAAAAGAGTGCTGGTAACAGGCGCAGGGCGGGGTATCGGGCTGGCGATTGCCCGCCGTTTCCTGGAGGAAGGGGCACGCGTGATTCTGCTGGACCGCAGCGAAGCAGAGCTGCTCACTGCCGCTGATGAACTGGCAGACTACAGCGGAAGCTGGAGCGCGGAGGTCTGCGATCTGCGGGACCCGGCACAGCTTGAGGCGTCTGCGGCCAGGGCATTCGCACATTTTGGCGGAATCGACATCGTTGTGAACAATGCAGGAATTGCCTATAGAGAATCCTTTCTCGATATTTCCTTGGAGCATTGGAATACGGTTTTCGAGATCAATGTCCGTGCGGTGTACAGGCTTGGCCAGCTGGCCGCGAGGCAGATGATTGGCCAGGGCGGCGGCGGTGCAATTATCAATATGAGCTCCAAAAACGGAATATCGGCCAGCGCGGAGCTTGCCCATTACAATGCTTCCAAGGCAGCCGTTATCCTGCTGACAGAGTCTATGGCGGTAGAGCTGGCTCCGTATGGTATCCGGGTCAATGCAGTGGCGCCGGGCTTCGTGGATACCCCGCTGGACCGCAGGCTGCGCGAGGAAAGCGGACTGCCGTCCCATTCGGAGCATACTCCGATGAAACGGGCAGCGGCTCCAGAGGAGGTGGCGAACGTGTTTCTCTTCCTGGCCTCAGACGAAGCAGCGTATGTGACGGGGGAAACGGTCCGTGTAGATGGCGGACATCTGGCTAACGGAAGTGAATTGTAGCTTGAAGGAGGTGCAGAGATGATTTTTGATTCACACACTCATTTGTTTGGACCGGGAATGGTGGCAGGACCTACGGATGCCGCGATCAAGCGCGCCTGGGGCCCGGATATGAATATTGAGGCTACACCGGAGCAGCACCGGGGCAACCTGGAAGGGTTCTCGGGAGCCATAGTACTGGCGATGGCGGCGTCTGCGACCGGGCTGGTGGTGCCGAATGAATATGTGGCGGAATACTGCCGAACGGACCCGGGAAGGCTGTTTGGTTTTGCCAGCGTAGATCCGAATGATCTGGACTGTGTAGGCAAGTTCGAAACGGCTGTCCGTGAGCTGGGGCTGAAGGGACTGAAGCTGGCCCCGATCTATCAGAACTTTTATCCGGAGGATCCGAAGCATATGGCGCTCTATGCTAAGGCGGAGCAACTGAACGTTCCGGTTCTATGGCATCAGGGAACCTCCTTTGTCCCGGAGGGATATCTGGATGCTTCCCGCCCGGCGATGCTTGATCCAATTGCCAGGGCTTTTCCGAAGCTGAAAATGATCGTAGCCCATATGGGTCACCCATGGGTGGATGAATGCATCTCGCTGGTGCGCAAGCATCCTAACCTGTACATGGACGTGTCTGCACTCGGCAGCCGTCCGTGGCAATTCTATAATGCACTGGTCTCCGCTGCGGAATACGGGGTGCAGGACAAGCTGCTGTTCGGTTCGGACTATCCGTTCTTCGGTACGCAGCAGATGCTGGATGCCTTGTACCGGATCAACGATCCGGTAGAGGGAACCAAGCTGCCGCGTGTGGCGGAGGATTTCATTGAAGACATTATTCACCGGCCGACACCGGAAATCCTCGGGCTGGTCTAATTTGTACAACAGCAGGCTGGAAGCCAAAGGGAGATGGAGCATGGAGGAGCATACGGAAACCAGCCGGGCGGACAGTGCCGGGAGCGGTGCTGCCGGACGCAGACTGAAGAGTGAAGCCTATTTCCAGGAAAAAGATCTGTGGGGCTTCATTCACCGTTCGTTTACAAAGTCGATGGGATATACAGAAGAGGATCTGCGGAAGCCGGTCATCGGCATCTGCAATACCTTCAGTGAACTGAACAAGTGCCATTCGCACTTTAATGAGCTGGTGGATTATGTGAAGCGCGGGGTCTGGCAGGCTGGCGGGGTGCCGATGGAATTCCCGACGATTTCGATCGGCGAGCCTTATGTCAAGCCGACAACGATGCTGCTGCGCAACCTGATGGCGATGGACACGGAGGAAATGATGAAGGGCCATCCCATAGACGGGGTGGTGCTGCTCGGCGGCTGTGACAAGACGGTGCCTGCCCAGCTGATGGCAGCGGCAAGTGTGAACATTCCGGCCATTGTGCTCACGGGCGGGCCGATGCTGAACGGCCGCCTGGGCGGACGCAGCCTGGGGGCCTGCACCGACTGCTACGGCTTCACGCTGGAGCATAAAGCGGGAAATCTCACCGATGCGGAGCTGGCGGTGGCGGAGGACGCCATCTGCCGCAGCGACGGGCACTGCATGGTGATGGGCACAGCCAGCACCATGGCCTCGATTGCCGAAGCCATTGGCATGGCGCTGCCGGGGTGCGCGGCGATCCCCGCGCCGGACAGCCGCCGCAGGCATCTCTCCGAGCGGACCGGCAAGCAGATTGTGGAGCTGGTGCGGCGGGATATCCGCCCGCGCGACATCATGACGGCAGAGGCAATGGAGAATGCCATCACGGTCACGATGGCCAGCGGCGGCTCCACGAATGCCATCATCCATCTGGTGGCGATTTCCCAGCGGCTGGGCCGGAAGCTGCCGCTGGAGACATTCGATGACATCAGCCGCCGGACGCCGTTCATTCTGAATTTGCGGCCTTCGGGCAAGTATCAGATGGAGGAGTATTTCGAAGCAGGCGGCGTGCCTGCGCTGATGAAGGAGCTGGAGCCGCTGCTGCACGGCGGCTGCCTGACCGTAACCGGCCGGACGGTTACGGAGAATCTGGTCCAGGCGGTCACGCTGGACCGGGATGTGATCCGCAGCGTGGCGGAGCCGCTGGACAGAGAGGGCGCTGCTGCACGGCGGCTGCCTGACCGTAACCGGCCGGACGGTTACGGAGAATCTGGTCCAGGCGGTCACGCTGGACCGGGATGTGATCCGCAGCGTGGCGGAGCCGCTGGACAGAGAGGGCGGAATTGCCGTGCTGCGCGGCAATCTGGCCCCGGACGGCGCGCTGATTAAGCAGACTGCGGTATCAGCGCATCTGAAGCGGCACACCGGGCGCGCCGTGGTGTTCGAGAGCCCGGCGGACCTCCAGCTGCGGATCGACGACCCGGAGCTGGAGGTGGATGAGCACAGTGTACTGGTGCTCAAGAACGCCGGCCCCAAAGGTGCGCCCGCGATGCCGGAGATCGGGCAGATCCCGATTCCGCAGAAGCTGCTGGTGCGCGGCATAAGAGACATGGTCCGCATCTCCGATGCACGGATCAGCGGCACCTCCTACGGCGCCCTGATCGTGCATGCGGCGCCGGAGGCGGCTGTAGGAGGAACGCTGGCGCTTGTACAGGACGGTGATGAAATTGAGCTGGATATTGCCGCGAGAAGGCTGGTCCTGAAGGTGCCGGACGGGGAGCTGGCCCGGCGGCAGGCTGAGTGGAAGGCGCCGGAGCCCCATTATGACAGAGGCTACGGCCTGCTGTTCCATGAGCGGGTGCTGCAGGCGAATCTGGGCTGTGATTTCGATTTCCTGCTGCCGGCAGAGCTTCGCCGGGAGCTGCTGGACGGAGCCAAGCAGGACTAACCATAAATCTTACCCACCTAAAGGAGAAATCTTATGCAAATGCCAACGCAAGCTGTGATAAAGTCCGTTCAGGGGCTGGAAGACCGGCTGGCCCGTCCGTCTGCCGCACTGCTGGAGGAGCTCGCCCGGCTCGACGGGGATATCATGCTGCTCGGAGTAGGCGGCAAAATGGGTCCGAGCCTGGCCAGGCTGGCCGTGAATGCCATCCGGGAGGCCGGACTGGACAAGAAGGTGATTGGCGTCTCCCGCTTCTCGAATGAGGCATTGAAGCAAGAATTAATTGAAGCCGGAGTGGAGGTGATCGCGGCGGATTTGTCTGACGACAGCGCGCTGCGGGCACTGCCTGACACGAAGAATATCCTGTACATGGCCGGCAATAAATTCGGCACAACAGGCAATGAGCATTTCACCTGGATGATGAACGCCTATCTGCCAGGGCGTGTGGCGGAGCGCTTCCGCGATTCGCGGATTGTCGTCTTCTCGACAGGCAATGTCTACCCGTTCACGCCGGTGGGCCAAGGCGGAGCAACAGAACGCACCTCACCGAATGCGAACGGCGAGTATGGACAGTCCTGTCTGGGACGGGAGCGGATCTTCGAGCATTTCTCGCATAAGAACAATACGCCGATGTTCATCTACCGGCTCAATTATGCCATAGATTTGCGCTATGGCGTTCTGCTTGAGCTTGCCCGATCCGTTAAGGAGCAGCGGCCCATCGATCTGACGATGGGGCACGCCAATGTCATATGGCAGGGAGATGCCAATGAGCTTGCCCTGCGCGCCTTGCTCCGCTGCAGCTCACCGCCGAATGTCATGAACATCACCGGACCGGAGACGGTATCTCTGCGCTGGGCGGCCACGGAAATCGGCCGCAGGCTGGGAACTGAGCCTGTCTTCACGGGTGCAGAAGCCCCGGATGCCCTGCTGAGCAATGCTGCCAAAGCAGCGGCTTCCTTCGGGTATCCCCGGGTATCGCTGGCACAGATGATCGATTGGGTGGCGGACTGGGTGGCTTCCGGCAGCGAGACCTGGAACAAACCGACACATTTTCAGGAACGGGAGGGCAACTATTAATGGGAGCGAGCAGACAACCGTTAACTCCGGAGCTCTATGAAGCGCTGCATGAAGGTCTGGCGATTCCGGCACATCCCCTGGCCCTGACGGCAGAACGCAAGCTGGATGAACGCCGCCAGCGGGCATTGACCCGTTATTATATCGCCTCCGGGGCAGGCGGAGTTGCTGTGGCCGTGCATTCCACGCAGTTCGAAATCAGGGACCCCGGGATCGGGCTGCTGGAGCCGGTGCTTAGGCTTGCTGCGGAAGAAGTGGAGCGTGCCGGCCTTACCCGTCCTTTCATGAAGGTGGCAGGCATATGCGGAGACACGGAGCAGGCTGTCCGGGAAGCGCAGCTCGCGGCAGGTCTGGGCTATGAGGCGGGACTTCTCAGCATGGGCGGACTGCAGGACTGGAGCGAGGAGCAGCTGCTGGAACGCACCAGGAGAGTGGCGGATGTGATTCCCGTCTTCGGCTTCTATCTGCAGCCTTCCGTGGGCGGCCGGATCTTAAGCGTTGACTTTTGGCGGAGCTTTGCAGAGATTGAAGGCGTTATCGCGATCAAAATGGCACCGTTCAACCGTTATCAGAGCCTCGATGTGGTCCGGGCGGTGATCGAGTCCAGCCGCAGCAGCGAAATCGCTCTCTATACTGGCAATGACGATAATATCGTCACGGATCTGCTCACCACCTACCGCTTCAAGGTTAACGGGGAACCCATGGAGAAGAAAATTGTCGGCGGGCTTCTCGGTCACTGGGCGGTCTGGACAAGCAAAGCGGTTCAACTTCTGGATACGATCCGAAAAATCCGCAATGAGGCTACCCTGTCATCCAGCTGGCTGACCCTTGGCATTGAGGTGACCGACAGCAATGCGGCATTGTTTGATCCGGCCCATCAATTTCACGGCTGTATTCCGGGCATTCATGAGGCGCTGCGCCGCCAGGGACTGCTTGAGGGCTTATGGTGCCTGAATCCGGAGGAGCAGCTCTCACCCGGGCAGCTGGAGGAGATCAGCAGAGTCAGCAGGGATTATCCCCATCTCACGGATGATGAATTCGTGGCAGCACATTTGGAGGAATGGCTCCGGTAAAAGAGGTGTCCGCACATTCCCCAGTGGAACCCGAAAGCCCGGATATGATAAGCTCATGGCATCAGGCCAGCCCTGAACCAAGGAGGGAAATCTATGAGCAGCTTAATCACAGGCCAAGTCTATTCCGGGTTTCAAGTCATGCATCAGGAGTATATCAGGGAAATCGAATCCTCGGTATATACGATGGAGCATCAGCAGAGCGGCGCGCGGCTGCTATACGTACAGAATCAGGATGATAACAAGGTGTTCAGTGTCAGCTTTCGGACTCCGCCTGCGGACAGCACGGGAGTGTTTCATATTCTGGAGCATTCGGTCCTGTGCGGCTCGGATAAATATCCGGTAAAGGAACCGTTTGTAGAGCTGTTGAAGGGCTCGATGAAAACATTTCTGAACGCCTTTACCTTTGGCGACAAGACGATGTATCCGGTGGCCAGCCGGAATGAACAGGACTTTGCCAACTTAATGGAGGTTTATCTGGACAGCGTGTTCCAGCCGAACATTTACAGCCAGCGGGAGATTTTTGAGCAGGAGGGCTGGCATTACGAGCTGCCGCGCTCCGGGGATGAGCTGATCTATAAGGGTGTCGTCTACAACGAGATGAAGGGCTCTTATTCCTCACCCGTCACGGTATTAATCGACCGGATCAAAAAGTCGCTCTACCCGGATACGGTATACCGGCATTCCTCCGGCGGAGACCCGGAACATATCCCTGCGCTGACCTATGAGCAGTTCCTGGAGGCGCACAGCCGTTATTACCACCCGTCCAACAGTTATTTCTATCTATATGGAGACTTGAATATCGAAGCGAGGCTGCAATTAATCCACGAGGAATACCTCAGCCGGTATAACCGCAAGGATATCGATACGGGGATTGCCCTGCAGCAGCCGACAGGAATAACCGGGCTTACGGCGGAGTACCCCATTCTGGAGACCGAAACCGCCGCTGATAAGACATACGTGAGTTTGAACTATGTAATCGGAACCTCCCAGGACCGGGAGCTGAATCTGGCCTTTGCCATTCTGAAAAGCATGCTGATGGACAGCAACGCCGCTCCGCTGAAACAGGCTTTGCTTGAGAGCGGACTCGGCAAGGATGTGGTCTCTTTCTATTCCGACAGTATGGTCCAGCCTATGCTTGGCATTGCCTTGACCCATTCTAATCCCTCCGCCAAAGAGGCCTTCGTGGATCTGGTCAGAACGACGTTAAGCCGCCTTGCCGCGGACGGGCTGGATAAGAAGCTGGTACTGGCTGCGGTGAACAGCAAGGAATTTGAACTGCGGGAAGCAGACTTCAACCAGTACCCGAAGGGCCTGACTTATAATATGGAAGTGATGAAGGCCTGGCTGTATGACGGCTTGCCGTCCACGTATCTGGAGTATGAAGCAGCAATTGCGGCTATCCGCGAAAAAAGTGCAAACCGGTATTTTGAGCGGCTGATCGAGACCTACCTGCTGAATAGCGACCACTGCAGCGTCGTTGTCCTGAAGCCTTCCCAGACCCTTGCGGCAGACAAGGAAGCGGCGGCCCGCAGCTGTTTGGCTGAGTATAAAGCCTCGTTGACGCCGGTACAGCTCGAAGAGCTGGTGCTGAATACGCAGAAGCTGCTGGCCCGGCAGAACCGTCCGGATGCCGCGGAGGATCTGCAGAAGCTTCCGAAGCTGTCCCTTCAGGACATTGACCGCAGCGCTCCGCCCGGGGTGCCCACCCAGGAGCATAGGCTGGATGGAATCAGAGTGCTGCATCATGAAGCGGCTGCGGGAACCATCGCCTATATTAAGCTGTATTGGGACACCCGGGTTCTGGAGGCAGAACAGATTCCTTATCTGGAACTGCTGGGGAGGGTGCTGGGGCAACTGGAGACTGCGGCCTACAGCATTGAAGAGCTGACCAGTGAAATCGGGATCACAACCGGCGGCATCCGGTTTCAGAATGAGATATTTGGGGCCGGTAAAGCTGGCGAAGGAAGCTACCAGCCCAAATTCAGCGCCCGCATCAAAGTCATGCAGGGCAACATTGGCGGTTCCCTGAAGCTGCTGCACGAGCTGCTCTACAATAGCAACTTGAATAATTTATCCAAGCTGCAGGAGATTGTCCGCCGGGAAGCCTCCGGCATGGAAGCAATGCTGAACCAGAAAGGCAATGAAATCGCAGCCGGCCGGGTGCTCTCTTATTTCACGGATAGAGGTATGTATGAGGAGCAGCTCGGCGGTATGGCCTATTACCGCTTCATCAAAGAGCTGGCCAGCCGGATTGACCAGGAGGCTGATCAGCTGGCGGATACTCTGAAGGGAATCTGCGGGGTTCTGTTCAATACGCAGAATGTAACACTGTCCGTAACCGGAACGCTGGATACGTATGCGGAATTCACTGCACACCTGGCGCAGCTGGACCTGCGGGACCAGCAGGTTCAGTTCATGCCGCTGCTGTCTGCGCAGGACCAGGCGGGCAACGAAGGGTTCATGTCTGCCAGCCAGGTGCAGTATGTGGTCAAAGGGTATGACTTCACGAAGCTTGGGTTTGCTTATTCCGGCAAGCTGCAGGTGCTCAAAAGAATCCTCAGCCTGACCTACCTGTGGAATGCTGTCCGGGTCAAGGGCGGAGCTTATGGCGGCAATCTCGTTCTGCGCAGAGACGGTGTGCTCCTGTTTACTTCTTACCGTGATCCGAATTTGCAGGAGACGCTGGAGATTTATGACCGGGCATATCTGTTTGCTGGGGAATTTGCAGCAGATGAAGAAGAGATGACGAAGGCGATCATCGGCACGCTGGCGATGGTAGACCAGCCGCTGAGTCCCGGCGCACAGGGCCGGCAGGCGGACCGGCATTATTTCGAGCAGATTACCGGTGCAGACCTGCAGCAGGAACGGAATGAAATTCTGTCAACAACCTCAGGGGATATCAGGCAATATGCCGGCCTGCTTCAGACGGTGACGCAGCAGAATTACTTCTGTGTGGTCGGCAACGAGTCGAAGCTGAAATCGGTCCGGGATCTATTCGGCAGCCTGGAGGAACTGGTGAAGTAATTGGCGTATTCTTCTGCAGTCCCGGTTAATATAACCGGGACTGTTTTCAGGTTATAGAGTAGCGGTGATGTATCTCCAGAAGGCTATTACAGACCGCCGGTTATGCCGAACTCGCCCTAGGTTAATCAGCAAGGCAGCCCAAGGCGGCGGGGGACTCCGGTTTTTTGCCGCGCGGAAATTTAGTTTTTGAATATTTAACTATTTAGATTTAAAATATAAGGATTACTGACTAAGCGTATGCTTTCGAAGCAAGTTTTGCGAAGGGGACTCCCATGGAGCAGATGCTAACATAACTTTTAGGAGGAACAACAAGTGGAACTTGGAATAAGCACCTTTGTCGAGACAACGCCTGATGTGAATACCGGTGAGACCCTGAGCCACGCGCAGCGGCTGCGTGAAGTGGTGGAGGAAATCGTGCTCGCGGATCAGGTGGGACTGGATGTATACGGCGTAGGTGAGCATCACCGGCCTGATTTTGCAGCTTCATCGCCTGTGGTTCTAATGGCTGCTGCTGCACCGCTGACGAACAGAATCCGCCTGACCAGTGCAGTCATGATTCTGTCCTCAGCTGATCCGGTGCGTGTATTTCAGGATTTCGCCACACTGGACGGGATTTCGAACGGCCGTGCCGAGATAATGGTAGGCCGTGGCTCGTTTGTGGAGTCGTTTCCGTTATTCGGCTATGATCTGAAGGATTTTGAAGCACTGTTTGACGAGAAGCTGGATTTATTGCTGAAGCTCCGCGAGTCGGAGAAGGTGACCTGGAGCGGGAAGCATCGTCCAGCGATACATAATCTGGGGATTTACCCGCGTCCGGAGCAGAATCCCCTGCCTGTATGGATTGCGAGTGCCGGAAGTCCGGAGTCTGCGGTCCGTGCCGGCACACTGGGCTTGCCGTTTGCCCTGGCGATTATCGGCAATGTGAATCCTTCGGATTATGCTACGCATGTACGGCTGTACAAGGAAGCAGCGGCCAAGGCCGGTCATGATGTGTCACAGCTGCCGATTGCCTCGCACTCCCATGGCTTCATCGCGAAGAGCAATGAGCTGGCGCTAGAGAAATTCTTCCCGTCCACTCACGCGCGGACGAATGTCCGGGCTGTGGAGAAGGGGCTGCCGCCTTATCACCGTGCGGATTATGATGTGGCGAGCAGCTTTGACGGAGCGTTATATGTTGGCGATCCGGAGACGGTTGCCCGCAAAATCATCCACCTGTACCAGCACGTGGGGATTACGCGGTTCCTGCTGCATGTGCCGCACGGCTCCATGCCGCATGCGGAGGTCATGGAGGCCATTCGCCTCTTCGGAACTGAAGTAGCGCCAATTGTGCGGGCGGAAGCCGCTCGTTTGAAGAACGTATAGCTGCTGTTGCCGCGAGAAACTTCTCGTTGATCGCAAAATCCTGCACAAAGTACAACATTTTCTTCACTAACCGGCGCTAATATGGAATATGTTGTATGAAATACAGCATTACTCCTTCTCCAAGCGGTTTAGCGGGAGAATTCCTGTATTTCATACAACAATTCACCCGTAGCCCCAGGCATCGCAGGCTCAAAGTTGCAATCCTTACAACATTTTAGATTATTCCGTTCCGATGGACCTTTAGCAATGGGGCGGTTACTGCTTTGGGGTTGGTCTTATGTTTGGCTTATATAACCAAGAGACCCCGCCCGGGGGTCTTCGTCTGCTAATCAAGCAACTCTATAGATTGGGTGGGAAACTTAAGAGAAAAGGCGGAGCGGTGGAGGCTTCAAGTTATGGAAGCCTCGTAGATCGCAAGGGTGGACGCAGCAAGTATGCTATTAAATTCATCGTCACTCTGCTGATCGCTGAGGCCCTGGGACAAGGCGCGCGAGAAGCTGGCGATGAGTCCATGCTGGCGGGCCAGCTTCTCATTCGCTTCTGCCTGGGTATAGCCCCCGGATAATGCCACGATGCGGACTACATGCGGATCTGCGGCGAGTTCGCTGTACAGATTATCTTCAGTCGGAAGTGACAGCTTCAGCATGACCTTGACGCCATCCTCAAGGGCAGCTAACCGGGCGGCTAATTCGCGCTTCAGCAGCTGCTCGGACTCTGCTTTGTCCGGGCTGAGAATGTCTACTTCCGGTTCGATAATCGGAACCAGCCCGTAACCGGCGATTTGCTCCGCGACAGCAAACTGCTGTTCTACGACTTGCCGGATACCCTCCGCGTTAGCTTCATGGATTACTGAGCGCATCTTGGTGCCGAAGATGTTCCTCTTGACCGCCCGTTTCAGCAGGTCATCAAGACCGGGAATGGGCTTCATGAGCTGAACCCCATTTTCCAGCTCGGCTAGTCCCTGATCGATTTTCAAAAAAGGCACGATGCCTTTCTGTTCCCATAAATAATCGGCGGTTAATTGTCCGTCTATGAAACGGTCCATCGTGTTCTCAAAAAGAATAGCGCCGAGGATATGCTCCGAATTAAATGCGGGACTCTGAATAATACGTGTTCTCATCCCGTGGACCATCGCGTACATCTCTTCATCACCGGAGTAGCGGTCTTCCTTAATGCCGTATTGCAGCAGCGCTTTGGGTGTGCTTCCCCCGCTCTGATCCAGAGCAGCTATAAAGCCCTTGCCTGTGTGAATTCTGTCCAATTGTTTCGTATTCATGGATATTTGTCCTTCCCTTCTACGAAATGAAATGGTGACTCCATCTGTTTAGTATAGCACTTTTGGTTAGGGACATACATTTGAGCCAGCAGAGCTTTCCATTTGAGTTGAGAGATATGATATGTTACCTTGTTCAATAGGATGGTATGATAGGAAGCGGGGTGAAAATAATTATGACAAATGAAACAACCAATGAGACAGCCAATGAGACAACCAATGAGGCAACAAACGGGGAAGCAGAAGCTGCCGAGAAGGTCATGACCGAAGAGAAATGGAACGAGCTGCTGAAGGCTGTTTTTCATAACGGCATTGTAGCTCTAAAAATGAGTTTCAGTGAAGTGGAAGGCCAGGTTCTGAATTTGGATACTTACGGCCCGGTGTTTGTGTATCGTGTCAAGGACAGTGCCAACGATGATTATTACTGCGGGTTCTTCCTTCGTGAGTTGGCCGGCAGATTCCAGTCCGGAAGCAGTCCGGAGATCTGGATGGCCTCCTTCTTCCACGAATTGATGAAGACCAAGGGAGGCAACTCCTTGCCTAAACCTCTTCCGAGTGAAGAGGAAGCCAAGGCTGTTGTTGATAATGTGCTGGTACCCATGTGCATCGCCGCTGTCCGTGAAGAGTTCGCACCGGAGCAGGTCCATGCAGGCCTGGCCTTTAACCCGGAGCACGGACCGGTCTTTGAAGCAGGATTCCCTGCAATCACTGATGGGAACAACGTATGCGCGATCCCGCTTCATCTGTTGCTGACGCATTTGCAGCTGAACCGCGATCCTTCGGAGCTGCTGCTGCAGGGCTTGTACAAAATCCGTGAAGAGCACGGAATGGAGTAGAAATACAGGTAAGAGCATAAGATAAGCACAGGCCGCTCCTCTATGGAAGCGGTCTTTTGCTGCAAAGATAAGAGATTATAGGTTCCATGCGGTCACTCCTCCTTCCGTTTCTGCCGGGTTCGCTGAATTGTCAAAATTACAGTTCTTATTGGGAGTAAAAACGATATATATGGGGTGTAGCGGATGAAGACGTTCTCAAATGCCATTTTCGAAACCGGTTGGGTTAGGTTTCAACTGCACGAACGTACGCGTGCATTGAAATAGGATGGGCAACCTTGAATAGCAAAGAGGAGGACAACGATGTTGAGAAGAGGAAAAGTCTTACGTTTGTTTCTGCTGTTCACGCTTTTGATCGCACTGGTGCCTACGGGGAATTCCAGCGCAGCTTCAACCTGGAATCTGGCCTGGAGCGATGAGTTCGACGGCTCTTCCCTGAACACCGCCAACTGGACTGCCGAGACCGGCACCGGCAGCGGCGGCTGGGGAAACAATGAATTGCAATATTATACGAACCGGGCACAGAATCTGCAGGTTACCGGCGGCAACCTTGTAATCACAGCGCAGAAGGAATCCTATGGCGGCATGAACTATACCTCAGCACGGATCAAGACGCAGGGCCTCAAGAATTTCACCTACGGCAAAATAGAAGCCAGAATCAAGCTGCCTTCCGGTCAGGGGTTATGGCCTGCATTCTGGATGCTGGGCTCCAATATCACCACGGCCGGCTGGCCGGCCTCCGGGGAAACGGATATTATGGAACGGGTGAATAATAACGCCTTCGTCAACGGTACAGTGCATTGGGATGCAGGCGGGCATGCCGAATATGGGCAGGTGTCCGGAAATCTGGATTTCTCCCAGTATCATGTGTACAGCGTGGAGTGGGATTCAAAATATATCAAGTGGTTCGTTGACGGCAACCAGTTCAATCAATTCTATATTGAGAACGGAACAGGCAATACAGAGGAATTCCAGAAACCGTTCTTCCTGCTGCTGAACCTTGCGGTAGGCGGCAATTGGCCGGGTGCACCGAACAGTGCTACCAGCTTCCCGGCACAAATGCTGGTTGACTATGTGCGTGTGTATCAGGCAGGCGCTCCATCGACCGGCATTGTCAGCGGCGGAGTATACACATTAATGTCCAAAGTAAGCGGCAAAGTGCTGGATGTGAAGGATGTCTCCACGGCAGACGGGGCCAAAATGCACCAGTGGACTAATTATACTGCCAGCAACCAGCAATTCAGAGTGGAGAGTACAGGGGATGGCTTCTACAAGCTTACTGCGATGCATAGCGGGAAGGTGCTGGATGTTCCGAATGCCTCCACTTCAAGCGGAGTCCAGCTGCAGCAGGCTAATGACAATGGCAGCAATGCCCAGCGCTGGAGCATCATCGATGTAGGCGGCGGCTACTACAAGCTTATATCCAAAGCGAGCGGGCTGGCTATGGATGTCTCCTCGTCCTCTACAGCGGATGGTGCGGCAGTGCAGCAATGGACCGACAACGGAACAGATGCCCAGAAGTGGCTGCTCACGAAGATTAACTAGAGAAGCCTTGCGCTAACTCTAAGGTCCATACTGCCTTCCTGCTCTTCAGACCGGGATGCGAATGGAGATTGTTTATAGATAGGGACGAAAAAACCTAAGGTCCATACTGCCTTCCTGCTCTTCAGACCGGGATGCGAATGGAGATTGTTTATAGATAGGGACGAAAGACCGCGGAAGCTGCGGTCTTTCGTGCTTGTATATGCTTGTACGTGCTTGTATTAGAAATAATATTATTCAAAATGGATGTTCTTGCTGAAGCGGACTGGGTTCCAGCTTGATCCAGCTCCAGCCGGCAGAATAGTTATACCACATACATTCATTGATATGATAATGTTTAATGTAAGCGTTATTATACGGTGGAATAAATAGAATATTGGAGGCGATTTATGCAAAGCCGCGGAAATGCCAGGTCTAAGCTAATGGTGCTAACGATGCTAATCATGCTAATATGCTGCATGTCGCTTGTGAGTTGTTCTTCCGGTACTGATTCAGCGGCCGTCCAGACAGCTTCCCCGGAAGCGTCCGCAACCGCAGCTGAAGGGACTGCGTCGGCAGCACCGCTGCAGACCCCCGGAATTCAAAATTTAACGTTTCACAGTGAGGCGCTGGATCAGGAGATGCGGCTCAGTATCTACCTGCCCGAAGGCTACAGCACGGAGCAGCGTTATCCGGTCCTCTATCTCATCCACGGCTACGGCGGCAAAGAAACGGATATGATCGCTGGCCTCGGGCTGCATCTGAATGCAGAAAGGCTGGCCCAAACCGGTCAGATCAATCCGCTCATTATCGTCTCCCCGCAGATGGATAACAGCTATGGGCTGAATTCTTCTCCTACATATGCAGTAAATGATCCGGGTGATCCCCTGACGACCTATAACGGGATGTATGAAGATTATCTGGTGAAGGATGTTGTGAATTATGTGGATTCGCATTTCTGCACGTTAGCTGAGCGGGATTCGCGCTATATTGGCGGTATTTCAATGGGCGGCTTTGTCAGCCTGCATGCCGCGCTGCTGCACAGCGATGTTTACAGCAGGGCAGGCGGGCATAGCCCGGCACTGTTTCTGGATGACTGGTCTTCGGTGGGCGGTGAATACGGCCTGATCAGATTCCTGTATCCGACAGAAGCGGAGCGGCAGGAACGTGATCCGCTTATTTTGGCGAAGGATAGGGATTTAAGGGGTCTGGCAGTATACCTGGATTGCGGGGAAGAGGACAGCTATCGGTTCTATGAAGGTGCAGAGCAATTATATACACTGCTTAAGGATAAGGGCGTGCCGGTTGAATATCACTTAAGAGCAGGGAAACATGACGGGGAGTACTGGAGAGCCCACTTGGATGAGTATTTAATTTTTTATGCCGGAAGGACTAACTGACGATGATGCTTACGAATTATAAATTGAATTTTGAAAAGCTATGTGCTACATATAACTTGGGGTCACTGCGCACTGAGCCGGAGCAAATCTTCGGCGGGTTCCTGCACCGGATGTACCGGATGACCACGGATCAGGCAGAGTACGCAGTGAAAGCGCTGAATCCGCAGATTATGCTCCGGGAATCAGTGATGAACAACCTGACAGCCGCCGAGAAGGCCGCGGAGCTGGCAAGCAGACATGGAATAAATGCTCTCCCGGCTCTGCTGCATGAGGGGAGCTGTGTACATGAAGTGGACGGGCAGTATTATCTGCTGTTTCCATGGATTCAAGGCCGCTCTATATCTGCAGGCAACGCGGGCCTGGAGCACTGCATCACTATGGGGAAAGCTCTCGCGGCTATACATGCCACGGACTTCTCTCCGCTCCATAATGAGCTCCATAGGGATAGCACAGCGGAACAATTGCAGACTGATTGGAAAGGGTATGCCATACAGGGTCAGGCGATGGTTCTTCCATGGTCCGCTTCCCTTATGGCTGCTCTGGACAAGCTCTACCGCTATGAGGAGCTGGTGAATGCTGCTATGCCGATCCTTAATGGCAACAGGATCATCAGCCACCGGGATCTGGACCCCAAGAATGTGCTGTGGGATCATGACGGCCGGCCCGTTATTATTGACTGGGAGGCTGCGGGCTGGATCAACCCGGCGCAGGAGCTGGTTGAAGTGGCACTCTATTGGTCAGACTTTGAGAGTGGTCACATCCGCAAGGAGGCTTTCTGTACGCTGATTCAGACTTACCGTAATCATGGTGGAGAGACGCGTGACCCCTGGCCGGAGGTGCTAAGCAGCGGTTACCACGGGAAGCTAGGCTGGCTGGATTACAGCATCCGGCGGTCTCTGGGGCTGGAAGGCCCGGATGAAGCGGAGCGGGAGCTTGGGACAAGCCAGGTGCTGCCTACGCTGCAAGCGTTGAAGGATTACGAAGCGTTCATTCCGCTTTGCCTGCAATGGCTTACGAACTTGAGTATGAACTAAAAGGAGTTGGGCCCCGATGGAAGAGAATAAAGTCACCTATGAATCTGTCGATCAATATATTTCGGCTTATGCACCAGAGGTCCAGGAGATTCTGCAGACCTTGCGCAAGGTAATCCGGGAGGCAGCGCCAGAGGCAGAGGAGAAGATCAGCTATCAGATGCCGACCTTCTTCCTGCATAAAAACCTGGTGCATTTCGCCGCATTCAAGAATCACATTGGATTCTATCCGGCACCACAGGGAATTGAAGCGTTCAAACAGGAACTTGCGAAATATAAAGGGGCCAAAGGCTCTGTGCAATTTCCGATTCAAGAGCCGCTTCCGTATGAACTCATTACGAGGATCGTTAAATTCAGAGTGGAAGAGAATCAGCAGCAGACAGCGGGTAAGGCAAAGAAGAAGAAATAAGTGGTTTCAGGCAGAATGGGAGGCTGAACAAAACGTATGATCAGGGTAATGGCAAGAGCATGCCTGAAGGATTCAGGTGAAGCGGGCAAGGATTATTTGCGGTCCGGCGGCGAAGCGGCAAGACTGATCCGGGAGGGCCGCTTGATGACGGCTGCGGGATTCTGCTGGAATCACAATGTATTCCTCTACTATGAATGTATGGACGAAGCGATCCTGCCGGAAGAACTGCTGCCGCAGGCGGCGCGGTATCTGGCCGACTGGCCGGGAGAAGCTCAGCCCCGCCAATGGATTCCGCTGATCGATGTGTTTCACTTCAATGCACCAGCGGATGCTGCGCACTGGCGGCGCAAGACCAAGCCTGAGCAGATGGTCGGAAGAGTGGCGCATCTGAAGCCGGAGAGGGTAGCGAGCTATGTCTATTACCACTATCAGCTGCAGGAGGAACAGGCTTTCCATGGACCGAAATACGAGGTGATCGGTATACATGAGAACCTCCTGTTCGGCTATCAGGAGTTCCCGGCAGTGGTGGAGGTACCCGTGCTACTGGGGAAGCTGGCTACATCCGGAACTCCGGAAGTGTGGGCGGACTCACGGATGGATCTGCATTTCCAGCCATGGCCGGACGGCCATCTCTACTTCAAACCGGTGGAGACTCTGTTTGCCCTGCAGGAGCCGCCGCTGGAATAGAGCTGTTATACATAGATTACATCCAAAAAGCACTCCGCCGCTGGTACTGGCCGGGAGTGCTTTTTGGGGTTTGGGGTATAGCTTGGCTACCTGAAGTTAATTGTTCAGTGGCCTTGTTGCCATAGGAGGTACTCTACTTACAGCGCCTTATCATCAATGCTGTTCAGCCAGCTCTCAATATCCCCGATGACGGAGCTGACGCAGCCGTCCTCGAACGGTGAGATCAGTCCGGCAAGCTCTACCAGCTTCGTGAAGGACTGGCTTCCTCCAGCCTTGCAGAGGCGCAGATAATCCGACCATGCGGATTTGAAATCCTCATTCGAGCGTTTCCAGAACTGGAAGGCGCAGAGCTGGGCCAGCGTATAGTCAATATAGTAGAACGGGGAACGGTAGATATGCGCCTGCTTTTGCCAGAAGCCGCCCTGCTCCAGATAGACGTTGCCGTCATAATCGCGGTGGGGCAGATATTTCTGCTCAATTTCCCGCCAGGCCTGCTTACGTTCAGCCGGAGTCGCCTCCGGGTGCTCATAGACAAAATGCTGGAACTCATCAACAGAGACACCATAAGGAATAAACAACAGACTTTCTGCCAGGTGATTGAAGCGGTATTTGTCCGCATCCTGTTCGAAGAACTGGTCCATCCACGGCCAAGCGAAGAATTCCATACTCATCGAGTGGATTTCTGCGGCTTCAAAGGTTGGGAAAGCATATTCCGGAACACCGGAGTTGCGGCTGGAATACACCTGGAAGGCGTGCCCCACTTCATGGGTCAGCACATCAATATCCGCTGAGGTTCCGTTGAAGTTGGAGAAAATAAACGGTGCCTGATAGTCGCTGAAGTAGGTACAGTAACCGCCGAATTGCTTGCCCTTCTTGCTGACCAGATCCATCAGCCCATTGTCCAGCATGAAGGTGAAGAACTCATCGGTTTCCGGTGACAGCTCCTTGTACATCTTCGCTCCGTTAGCCACAATCCAGTCAGGATCGCCCTTGGGTGTAGCATTCCCGGAATTGAAGCTAATGCCCTCATCGTAAAATTTCAATTCATCCAGACCCAGACGCTCCTTCTGGCGCTGTTTCAGCTTCGTTGCAAGAGGAACGATATTCTCAAGCACCTGCTTGCGGAAATTAGCAACCATCCCGGCATTGTAATCCGTACGCATCATCCGTTCATACCCCAGCTCCACAAAGCTGCTGTATCCAAGCTTGGCAGCTATGCTGGCACGTACCTTAACGAGCTCATCATAAATCCGGTCGAGTTCCGGTTCATGCTCTGACATGAAGGCATATCTGGCTTCAAAAGCTCCCTGGCGCACAGAACGGTCAGTCGATGAATCATAAGGGATCAGCTGGGCCAGGGTACGCTCTTCACCGTCAAAACTAATTTTGGCAGAGGCGATCAATTGGGCGTATTCAGAGGACAGCTTGTTCTCAAGCTGTAAGTCTCCGATAACTTCAGGGCTGAAGGTACGCAGGGAAATTTCGGCCAAGCTTAGCAGCTGCGTTCCCCATTCCTGTTCAAATTCGGCTCTGTACTTGGAATTTACAAGTGCTCTGTAATAATCCGTTATGTACTCCTGGACCACCGGACCGATCTCGTCCATGTAATCCTGTTCAGCCTTGTAGAACTCATCCTCGGTATCAATCGAGTGGCGGACGCTGACCAGGGTCTCCATCGTACCAAATTTGCTGCGGAGCTCATTCATGGCGGCAACCGCAGCCTTCTGCTCCTCCAAACTGCCATTCTCCAGGCCTTTCAACAAGGTTGTGAAATCGGCTTTAAATTGCTCCACATCCGGACGTTCATAACGGTATTCTGAGAATTTCATTGGATTATCAGCACCCTTTCTTTACCATATAAACCCCATTATATAATCGACTCCCGCAAAAAACCAACTTTTAGACAGTAAAGTTTAATTATATTTAATTTCTAGGGTGAAAGGACAATGAAACTTCCACGTTGTGTTGCGGATAGTATTATTTTAGAATAGTAATGATCTGCATCCATAAAATGTAACTGTATACGGTGGCAGTCAGCGCTGCCCTGGGAGGTGAAGGACCATGTATAGAATGAACCACTATGTGAACGGCACGCTCCATGCAAAGCCTGTGGAATAACTAAGGCGAAAGCTTGGCATGGAGCGGATAGTATTCGCCTGAAGTAACAGATAGGTACAGTTATTCATACAGGCTTTGCCCTTAAAAGATCAATTTATTTTAAGGAGGCGGGCCAAAGATGAAATGTGTAAATGCAGCAACGTTATTGCCAGACCACCTGCTGAAGGAAATTCAGCAATATATTCATGGGGAAGCCTTGTATATCCCCACCCGTCCGAGCAGCCGCAGAAAATGGGGCGAAAGCTCCGGTGCAGCCGGTTACTATAAGATCCGGAACGGGGAGATACGCAAATGCTTCCGTGAAGGCGCAGACATGAGCCAGTTGTGTGAGCAATATGGATTATCCATAGACAGCATCCGAAAAATCGTATATTCCAAGAACCCGCAGAGCTGATCTGCGGGTTCTTGCTGTGAGATAAAACAATTCTAGAAGAGCTTGGTATATAATGTCCTCTGCCTGTTCCGTAGAATAAAGGAATGACAGAGCCTCTGGAGGATGAAATGAATAGGAGAGCCGGTAGGGCAGGTAGAACAGGTAGAACAGGTAGAGCAGAATATAGAGCCTATACTCCGCAAGATATGATGAAGGTGCGGGAGTATATTTCGCGGGTCTACTCCAGGCTGAAACGGCCGAACAGCTGGTCCATTGCCCGCTGGGAGTTTGAAATATTCTTTATTCACAAGAGAGCGGGCATGTTGCCCGGCTGGGAGCAGCATATAGGACTGTGGGAAGATGAGGCAGGTGAGCTGGCCGCCGTTGTCTGCCGTGACGGAGACTACTATTTTCAGCTGGATACGCTGGAGCCGCAGGAGGAGTTACTGGGCGAAATGTTCGGATTCATAGAAAAGAGTTCCAGTCCGGACAGCCCTAAGCTGGCCATTCCGAAATTCATGCCCGCGCTGGAAGCGATGGCGCGCAGCCGGGGATATAAGCTGCTGCGAAATGAAAGTGATAATATCATTTCGGTCGCGCTGGATCAGGAATTCCGGGCAGACCTTCCCCATGGCTTCACCCTTTGCTGCGGGGATGAAGTCAGTGACCGTGCGAAGGCGCAGGGGCATATTATGGCTTTTGACTATGCAGGGACGAAGAAAGCGGAGCAGACGCTGCAGCATTATGGCGGACTTCGTGAAGCACCGGGGTACCGCCCCGGGCTGGATCTGTCGCTGGTGAACGCTGCGGGAGAGGTCGTGGCCTTCTGCAATATTTTTGTGGATGAAGCGAATAGGATTGGCATGCTCGAACCGGTTGGAACACATGTGAATTACAGAAGACAGGGGCTGGGCAGAGCCGTGATATATGAAGGCCTGAACCGCCTGAGGACACTGGGCATGGTCAAAGCTTATACGGGTCCTATGCAGCCTTTTTACCGGAGGATTGGCTTTGCGCTGGAGGCAGAGATGACCATCTGGGAGAAAGAACGCGGGTGAAAATGCGGGAATGAAAATGCGGAGAATGAAATTACGGGAATGAAAATGCGGAGAATGAAACACAGGAAATGAAATTGCGGGAATGAAAATACGGGAATGAAATTACGGAGAATAGTGCGGACTCTCCTCCTAGGGGATAGGGGGAGTCTTTTGCAGCCCAGGCTCAACTGTATGATAACTTAAACAGTCCAGAATGTTCAGCGGGGCAGGGACACGGACAGGGACAGGGACAGGGACAGGGACAGAGACAGGTATCCAGCGCCACTTAGCCGTCGCAGTCGGGCTAAAAATCATATATAGAGAGTATAGTAGTTGAATTTGCACAGTGGCGGAAAGCCGCCGAAAGTCGCGGACTGAGATTCCGTTATTTTGAATTTATGGGCGTTTTTAGGTTGTTCGCGGACTGAAAATCCGTTATTTCTGCTCTGAGGGGTGTTTTGGAGTGATTCAGGAGCAAATAAAGGAATCTCAGTCCGCGAGCTAGTGGAAAAGCCCCGCTTTCAGCAAAATAAGCGCATCTCAGTCCGCTTCATTGGAGGGGCGTACCTAAAGGGTGGTGCAGCTCAACAGTTATCTGATTGCGGCTCAGGAATTTCTTGCCTATTACTCGAGTGTTACCTCATTACTAGATACCCCAAGTTACTCAATAGTTACTCCTATATACTCTACATACTGCTACATACTGCTTACGACTCTACATACTGCAACATACTCTATATACTCCAATATACTCCTAGTTACTCTTAGTTACTCCAAGTTACTCCTAGGTGTACCCATTGCTTAGTCGTATCCATTGCTGGCGGTACTCTCCTGCGCTTGCGGGGGATTCCCGCCGTTACAGCCGAAGCTTGTAAGCCCGAGCCCGATGTGAACCACTCGCGACATCCAGGATCTGCAGCGTAAGCGAGATCATGAAGAATGCGTCTGGACTGACGGTCGCATATCTTGAGGTGCCGGGCAAGCTCCAGCGGAGTCAGCGGCCGCAGCATACGCCGGGCCAGGCGGACGGTCTCTGCCTCCAGCCAGGATAAGGATGCTGATACGTCCGTGGCTATGAATCCGCCAATAAAAGCGAGCACCAGCTGCTGGCATAGCTGAGGTTCTTCGGTGATGGACGGGTAAGCGATCGGCAGAAAGGTCCAGCCATCCAGTGCGAGTAGACAATGCCGTCTGCACAGGTCTTTGAATCTTCTGAAATCCAGATCTCTGGCATGAGGGCCGAAGCCCTGGATCTCGATTCCGCCTTTTGCTCCACCGGGCATATACGCCAGATCCAAATAGCGGTAGCCGTTATTGAAATCCCGGACCTCCCATTCCGGAAAGAGATGATTGAAATTCCCGATAGCGGGAAACCAGACAGAGCGCAGAAATTCTCTGGTTCCGTGTCCTAGGCCTTTTTGGAGCAGCTCCAAGCGTATTGCACCTGTCTCCACATGAATCTGTTCCTGCAGCCATTCATCATAGTGCTGTTCAAATCTCGACATTGCCGTATCTCCCTTGCGAATAGTTTGACCCACGAGTTTGAGTTGATCCAATCCGATCCGAATACAAGAAAAGCCGCCGCAATACAACGCATCTGGAAGGTTAGCTCCAGACAAACGTTCTATTGCGGCGGCGTGTGCTTCACGACCTATACCGGTTATTATACCTCCCCATATTCAGGCCAGAAAGCGACTTGGATCATACTTGATCTGCCAATGATGTGATAAGGTGGGAAATCAGGACTTAGTAAATACTAAGGAGGATTCAAGATTGAAGAAACACAGAAGTAAGCGGAGAACCGCTTTGCGGATATTGATGATTGGCCTGCTGCTAATCGTCTTGCTAATTGGAGTGGGATTCGTCTTCCCGACATGGACTCCAGGCATTAAAGGAAGCAACAGTGTAAGTACCCTGCAGCAGATTGAGATTAACGGCACCAGGCAGGAAGTGATGATACGGGGGAAGGACCGGAGCAATCCGCTGGTGATTTTTGTGCATGGCGGGCCAGGGGTACCGGAGACTCCGTATGTACGGAAATATCAGAATCTGCTGGAGCAGAATTTCACGGTCGTCCAGTATGATCAGAGGGGCAGCGGGAAGTCCTATCATTTCTCCGAGGATTATTCGAATTTGACTTCAGAGTTATTGGTGGAGGACTTATTGGCCCTCACAGAATATCTTGAGCAGGAGTTTGGCCAGAAGAAAGTGCTGCTGATCGGCCACTCCTACGGTACATACATAGCAACACAGGCGGCAAGCAAGGCGCCGGACAAGTTCAGTGCCTATATCGGGATTGGCCAGACGGCCAATTGGGTTAACAGCGAGCTGGAAAGTCTGCAATTCATGATCGATCAGGCGAGGCTTGCCGGCAATAACGCAGAGGCGGAGGAACTGGAGCACTTGAGGGAACCGGTTACAACAGGAGACGCGATCAGTCCCCGTGACAAAATCAGCAAATACAGCGGTTCAGTAAGACAGATTGACGACATCACCGATCTTTTCAAAGGTTTATTGTTCGGAACGGAGTATAATTTGCTGGATGCCGTCCGCTTTTTCAAGGGGAATTCGATCTCGGAGCTTAACCTGCAGCCAGAGTTGTCAGAGCATGATATTACGGAGCTGGTGGATCACATGGATATCCCCGTATATTTTGTCATGGGGAAGTATGATCTGATGACCTCGGTGAGCGAGGCGCGTAAATACCTGGATGAGCTGGAGGCGCCGCAGAAGGAGTTCGTGGTGTTCGACCAGTCGGCGCATTATCCGCAGTTCGAAGAGAAAGAGAAGTTTGCACAGTGGCTGAACGAGACATGGGCTAAATTACCGCAATAGCGTACGTTCTCTGTGCGGCACACTAGCGATTGCAGCGGAAGCTGAGATTGAACGGCGGACTATCCTAATCCAAAGGACGGTGCTGCCGTTTCTTTTTGTATACAAGTATCCTGACCTGCTGAAAATGCAGCTTAAAGGCGCCACAGCGCAGCTTGAGCAAAGGCCATTGTATAAGTCTTTTTGCAAAAATATACTGTAACTGTAAGGAGAAGCGCAGGAGGCGATGGGCGATGAAAAATACAATTGAGAACGTTCCGGAGGGCGGTGAGCCTGGAATTATTCTAAGGTGCAACGACCCGGATGAATCCTTGCTGAGGCTGATCTACTCTGTGAACTCCAGCTCCAGAAAGCTGATCGGGATGAGTGATTTGCAGCTGCATATCATTAGTCCACGGGATGTGTATTACTTCGAGGCGGTTGATCATAAGGTGTTCATTTATTGCCACGAGAAGGTGTACGAATCCCGGATGAAGCTGTATGAGCTGGAGATGGATTACGAGCATGGGGATTTTTTCAGAGCATCCAAATCGACCATCCTGAATGTTGCCACAATCCAATCACTCAGCCCGGTGCTCTACGGCAGATATGAGGCGCTGCTGCAAAACGGTGAAAAGGTCTATATCTCCAGACAATATATCCCTGTGCTTAAACACAAATTAGGGTTATACTCTGGCTGTGGCTGTTCGCTGACGGCCCGCTGATGGATAAAGGGGTGCTGGTGCCGTTCGTCATCGTGATTCTGGTGGTTAAAGCCATGGTGTACACTATGATGCACATCGACGGCAAAAGGGAAGCCAAGCAGCTGAATCAGAAGCTGGAGGAGTATAAGAAGGACGGGGATAAATAAGCAGTAAGAAGTTAGCGGTTAGCCTCAACAAGTGCAGCCTTATAAGCGAATATTCGAAAGCCACCCCGGTGCCGGATCTGCCAGGGAGGCTTTTTATTTGGTTTATTGTATTTAGAAAACACACAAAAATCCTGTTACCATTCTGCAAGTTAAGCGTAACTAAGACGGTGTTATACATAATCTTCCATGGAGCTGATATCATGCTGCTTAACAGATCATCACTGATAGAGATGATGAATGGTACGGGTGAACCAGAAGTCCGGCTTGAGAAATCACTTGATTTGTACCTGGAGCGGTTCGGACAGCTTGAGGCGCAGATCCGCGCTTTTGTTCCTGAAGCGGACGCTGAACAACGGCTTGGCCGGGAAAAAGCTCTGCTGCTGCATACTTACAGCGAAGCGGACAGCAAACCGGCTTTATTCGGCGTTCCTGTGGCGGTTAAGGACTTGCTGCATGTGGAGGGACTGCCTACCCGGGCCGGTTCGCAGCTACCCGCGGATCTGTTGACCGGACCAGAGGGCTCTTTGGTCCTAAGACTCCGCTTCCTCGGCGCGCTGATTGCCGGGAAGACAGTAACCGAGGAATTTGCCTATAACGGGCCTATTGCAACGCGTAATCCGCATAACATCGCGCATACTCCCGGCGGGTCAAGTGCAGGTTCAGCCGCTGCGGTTGCTGCGGGAATCTGCCCGCTGGCGGTTGGTACCCAGACGCTGCGTTCGGTGATCGCGCCTGCATCCTTCTGCGGCGTGGTCGGATTCAAGCCGAGCTATGGCCGGGTTCCGCTGGACGGGGTGCTGCTGCTCTCGCCTTCTTTTGACACCATCGGCTTCTTCACTCAAGATTTGCCTGGAATGGAGGCCGCCGCAGCTCTGCTTGTACCGGATTGGGAGGCCATTCCCGCTATATCTACCCGCAAGCCGGTCCTCGGCATTCCCGCCGGGGTATACATGGAGTTAATGAGTCCGGAAGTAAAAGCTGTCTTCATCGCTCAGATAGGGATACTCGAACAGCTGGGTTACCAAGTCCGCCACGTGGATATGCCCTGGAAGGATGAATTCATCTATGGAGATGCCATGATTCGGTTTATCCAGGGAGAGCTGGCGCGGGAGCATGAGCATTGGTTCGCGGAGCATAGGGGAGAATACGGCCTCCCGGTTCAGGAGGCTATTCTTAGAGGCCGGCAGATTCCGGATGAGGAGCTGGTGCAGTGCCGCAGCCAGCAGAAGCTTTTGCGGCGTGATCTGCAAGATCTTATGGCTCAGGAGGGCATCGACCTGTGGGTGTCGCCGGCCCAAGGAGGCACGGCGCCCAAGGTAGAGGAGAACAATACAGGCTGGGCAGGAATGCCGGCTATCTGGGGATTCGCCGGTGCGCCGTCAATCAGTCTGCCGGCTGCAATGATCGGGAGTATGCCGCTCGGCTTCCAGTGCATCGGCACCTACGGGGAGGACGAGGCACTGTTAGCTTGGGCGCGGGAGCTCTGGCCGCACATTGCTTACAATAGTGCAGAAACTCTTAATTCCCGCTAATGTGGAGGTTTTCGGATTCTAGCTGACTAGCTTTAATTCAATTTCTCCACTTGAGCATAAGCCTCCAGCAATTTCTCCACAGGGATATCATTAATCCGCAGGCCGGAGATTTCACATTGCGAGATATTCACGCCGGACAGATCGCAGCCGGTGAAATGACTTCCTGACAGATCACAGCGCTCGAACTGAGCGGGCTTACCAGAGGCCCCCAGACTCGTGTCATGAAAATGCACACCATCCAATGCAACCAGAGCAATTTCGCTGCCGCTTAACCGGGAATCGGCAATCAGGACGCTGCCCAGATTCAGATTCGTGAATTTCGCACCGCTCAGGTTGCAGTCTGTAAACAGGCTGCCGTATAGATTGCTGTTATTGAAGCTGGCCGTCGCAAGATTCATGTTGTAGAAATCAGCCTTATCCATTGCACAGTTCTCAAATTCCGCTCCGGAGAGCTGCTGATCTTCAAACCGGATTCCCTGCTCCTCTGGAGCTGCCAGAGATACGGTTATTTTTTCATAGCCGTATTCATCCGGGGATTCGTAGATTCGCACATACCCGGATTTTTCATAGAAATAGTGGTTGCTTAGCTGTTTGCTTGAGGTTTCCAGCTTCCATGCCCGCACTTCAGGATACTGCTCTTCCAGGAATACCAGGGTCTTAGAACCTAAGCCGGTGCCCTGGCGGACGGGATCTATAAATATCTTGTCCACCCGGGCATGCCTGCCTAGAACATGCACATTTGCGCCGCCAATGATCTGCGCACCGTCTTCAATGACATAATAATCGGCTTCTCTGATGGCATACCGGTGCAACTCAATGGAAGCATAGCCAGGAGGGCGGAGATTGCTGTCCAGCAGCAGCTCTTCCCCCGGTAGCCAGCGCTGCATTTCCCGGTCAAATGTTCTTTTCATAACCGCAGCCAGTTGTTCGGCATCTTCGGCCATAGCTTTGCGAATATTGATCATAGACCTTCACTCCAGTTGGCTAATAGAATTATCCACAATTATAACGAAGCCTGCAGCGGAATGCCGGACAGAAATTGCTGGTGCTTGAAAATTAGATGAGCTGTTGCCGGAGATAGAGTGCTCAATGTGGAGAATAGGCCGGGGATCGCTGAAATATGCCTGGATTATACCGATGCATTAAATGCTTAACAAGGCTGTGTGAGCTGAAGAACGTCGGCTTTTCTGGATACGGCTTATTATGAATCTGTTCGCAGGGACGGTTACCCCGAATCTCCCCGGCTTGCGCTCCATACATAACTTTGCCCGCTATGCCGGCCCGGATCGCGAAAATCCTGCACGAAATGCAACTTTCCCTTTGTAATATGGTGTGAAAATCCAGAATTGTTGTATGAAATACAGCAATTCCTCTCCGTCAAGCTAATTAACGGGACGATTCTTGTATTTCGTACAACAATTCTCCTAAACTCTCAGGTAACTCTGCATTCGAGTTGTAATCCGTACAACATTTAGCAACATCCCGTTTGACTACGGGCCATTCACTGTTTTTTTGGGATAAAAAATGCCCTTAAGCATAACGGAAGCGGGCTGCTTCCATTACGCTTAAGGGCTATTTCTACTTGCCGGCAGGCTTAGAGGCGCAGCGCTTCAGGAAGCGCACATCGATCTCGCCGCTGCCTGCAGTATTGGGCTTCAGGCCAAGGGAGAAGGCGTTCCGCTTCAGCAATGCCTTCACCTGGCCGGGCGTCAGGCAAGGGCGGAGCTGCAGCAGCTGCGCAACTGCACCGGACACGATCGGTGTGGAGATGCTGGTGCCGGACAGCTTGAAATACTTCCTGCCAACCTTATTTCCCGGCAGTTCGCGGACCAGCTGGGAGCCGGGTGCGCGCAGTGAGATCACCGAATCGCCGGGGGCAACAAGATCAGGCTTCACCTTACCGCCGGGAGCAGGTCCGCGGCTGGAGTAGACGGCGATACGGTCGTCCTTTTGCGTCACCGTCCGGCGGTCATTCACGGCTCCGACGGTGATGGCGGAGGGACTGATTCCGGGCGACTCAACCGTTCTGCGTCCGGGGCCGCTGTTGCCTGCGGCGATAACTACAGTGAGTCCGGCTTTGACGGCTTTCTCAACCGCCTGGACAAGAATATCTTCCTTGGCAGAAGGGTTCACCGGTCCGCCGAAGGACATGGACAGGATGCGCAGCTTCAGCTTTTTGCGCCGGACAATGCACCATTCAATGGCTTTAATGATGGTGGAGTCATAACCGTCTCCGTTTTTGTCCAGTACCTTAATTCCGACGATCCCTGCCTCGGGCGCCGGCCCTCTGTATTTACCTTTGCTGGACCAGCCGTTCCCTGCGGCATCGCCGGTAATATGTGTGCCATGCCCATTATCGTCATACGGACACTTCCGGTGATTGATATAATCCTTGAAGGCAATAATCCGGTTCACAGGCCGGGTCAGATCGGGATGCGGATACACACCGGTATCGAGCACAGCGATATTGATGCCTTTGCCGGTAAGCCCTCTTGAACGCTGAACGGCGGTGGCACCAATGGACGGAGTAGCGATATTTAAGGTAGTTTTTTTGATGCCATCGAGATATACCTTATGGACCCCGTTCCAGCAGCATACCTGCTCCAGACATTTCAGCGTAATATGTGAGGCAACCGCGCGGTGCAGGGGCAACAGATGTTTAACAGGAAAAGCGTGTGTCCCCAGATGCTTCTGCAGAGCTTTCATTCTGGCTGGAGTCAGCGGATGCTTGAACTGTATAATGACCGGAATGGCAGCCGGTTTCACGGTGGATGTATAGGACTTGCGGATCTTTTGCTTCAGCGGACGGTTAAGCTTGGCGGCATGATGCTGAACCCATAACTTATCAGTCATTAATGTGATCACCTCTATGGAAGCATAGTATGCGGCCGGGTGATCAGTGGGTACGAATCTATTAATATAGGACAGTGCTACATTTCTATGAATACCAGGCAATAACGCGTGTCAGCCGGTTCTTCAGTTGCATTTACTACTGTATTCCAACAGAAAGTGGTGAAGCAATTGAAAGAATCAGAGAAGAAAGCACTCATGGCAAAACGTCTCCTCATGGCCAAAAAAGCAAAATCATCGGCGGTAGTAAGACCCAAGAGACGGCGGATCAAACAGGTTCTCAGCAATTTCATCGTGCTCGCAGTAAATAACAACAATGTTCCTTATGAAACGCAAGGCTGGACCGCTACGTTGACCAGAAGCTCAGGCACGGTTACCACCGCACAGTTTGATGAATTCGGTGTAGCCCAATTTAACACAATCAGCACTCTGACAACTATCAGCTACACCCTTAGAATTATTGACGCGGATAATGTTCAGCGTACTCAGAAATTCATCCCTGCAAACCGTGAGTTCTTTGTAGCCCGTTTCTAAAAGGCCGGCGCGCCCTGTTCTATACGGGGCGTGCCTTTTACTATACAGAATAATAGATATGATTCCTTGTACGTTTAAGCGAAATGTGAAATTATAGAAAAAAGAGTTTTATCATACATAGCAGGGGGAACAACGATGAAAAGCTATTTTGTTCATCATGGAACTGCTTTATTGCATGTGCTGGAGAGCGGGATGCCGGGTGCTAAAGCGCCGTCCCTGCTCGTGGTCAGCGGATTGTGGGAGCCGGCGGAGCGGGCGATTCCGCTGCTCAGCCATTTACCGGGTCATGTAGTGGCTTTCAGCTTCCGCGGCCGCGGCTTAAGCTCTACACCGGATTCAGGTTATGATCTGGAAGATCATTTATCCGATATTGAGGCTGTAGTTAACCATAGCCGTCTTACAAACTATATTGTACTCGGCTTCTCCCGGGGCGCTGCCTATTCTCTTGGCTGGAGCCTAAGGCATCAGGATCAGATGAGGGGCCTTATCCTGGTTGATCAACCGCCGGTTCACAGGGCCATGTCTCTTGAAACGGTGGAGTTCTGGAGCAGCCTTGTCTATCAGCAGGTGCCTCTTCTGAACTATATCCGCCGGGAGGCTTTGCAGGGAATGGGGCGGGAAGCCCGTGAAGTGGACTTCTCGGCACAACTGCCGCAGCTTGCAATTCCCGTCACGCTGTTTGTCGGCAGGAATCCTGAATCTATGATCCCATCCGATATATCAGATGAAGTAATGGAGAAGTACCGCACATTGGTGCCCTGCTGCACTGTAGTCGAATTTACACAGTCCAGGCATATGATTCCGGATGAAGAGCAGGCGAAGTATATAGCTGAGGTTGAGAGATGTATGTCTGAGACTTTTCGCTAAGAGGAGGTAAGTCTGTGTTTAACTGGATTCAGAATCATACGAGACTTGAGTATATCACGGAGCTGGAGCCTTTCGATTTCAGCAGCGTGACGGAGCAGGAGCGTATCCGCAGAATGGAGCCGCAGGAGCAGCCTGCTGAAATGACTGCACTCGCGCAATATTTCATAGCTGCCAGTGCCTGGCTAACGGAGAATATGTCTATTACGATCCCCATGCGCAATGAAGAAGCCGCGAAGCGGGTGCTGGAAGAGGTTAGCCCGCATTTCAACAAGGTTCTGCAGTACACTGCTGCGGACAGAGGAAGTGGGATAGTTCTGCAGAAGCTGAAGCCGGCGTCCAAAGCACTCTTCGGGGCTGCAGGCACCGCAGCGCTGCCGTTAATGGAAGACTTGTACCGGCATCATGATATCGGTGTATGGGATGCCGGCAAGCGGAGTATTGTGAATTATTCCGTTAACCGTGCGGAGCTTGAACCCTGTGAAGGGCCGGAAATAGAGAAGCTGCAAGCCCTGCTGCATAAGCTGTATCTTGATCCGCCAGGGGAGGACTTTGGGCTGGCCCCGCTGGGCTGGAAGTTTGAGGATTCCCTTAAGGATTCCCTGATGCTGCGTTTCCTGGCAGGATTCACACCGCATCTGACGCTTGCTGTGGATTCCGGCACCATGGAAGTCATTAGCATTCATCTGTCCCAGGAGGAATTCAGCCGTCCGGTTCTGCTGCGCTCGGGATGGCCTAAGCCGCCGCGCAGGAATGGGGATTATCTGTATCTGGATCTCGGCAGGAAGCTCGTATATGTAGTCGATCTGAGCAAGCAGGCCAAGCTTGAGACCTGGGCTGATCTGCATGAAGAGGCCCGGGTGTACCATATCCCGCCGGACGGGGATTTTGCCCGCTTCAATCACCTTACCGCTGAGCCGAAACCGGCCGGTGTGGGCTTATTCTTTGATACAAATACGATTGGCAGAATACTGGAGACAATCAACCTTGAGCTGGAGTCTTTTTGAAATAATAAATACTATAGAGGATCAGCGGAATGACCAGGAAGTTGGCCAGATGAATATAGAGCAGATAGTCGAGCAGCTTGAACATATCGAACAAATCCCGCGAGAACAGGTACGAGAAGATGATCGTCAGCGCGCAGACATAATGCTCCTTGAACCGGATCTTGAGGCCCGACAGCCGGATCAGCTCCATCAGTGCAAAGAAGCAGACGATATAACGGATGAACCAGCCGGCGACCACCTGCAGCATGACGAATAGCTCACCCGCCTCCAGGAAGCCGAAGGCGCTGATAATCTGGGTCTGTGTCAGCTTGGGGAACAGCAGATTGACCGCCCGGTCCGGCCCGAAGGTAGTAAGGACGCCAAGCATTGAGAAGATCTGCATCTGGATAATGAACAGCAGGGCAATTTGCGGATCAGGCTGACATTGTTGACCAGCAGCTCATTCCGGATGAGCGTACAGGTGAGTGAGCTTTCCTCTATACTAAGCGGCTGTTTTGATTTCATTAAGCGGGATATCGTGATGAACGATGCTGTCATTACTCTCTTTTATATAGAGACCATTTGTGATTCTACCTATATCAGCCAATATATTATCGAGCCGCTGTCGCAGGCGGCAGGGGGGCCGGAACATCATCGGGAGTACTGAGCTCGACCTTAAGGTTAGGGTAGATATTAACGGCACGACTACGCTTAGGGATGCGGAGTAGCAATCTGATAATTATAGAAGCTGTTATCACGGCCATAAGGGCTGCGGTAACAGCTTCTTTTTATATGACAGATTTCTTACCGCGAATGAGCGGTTTGGATGGTCTGGTGTATCTTTTGTCAAGATTTAATGCGTAATATTTATAAAATATTGTTCGATTATACAAACCAATCCGCAAATTTTAGCTATAATGACAATAAACCTGCCACGAACATTTCAAAGCCGGAGCATTAAAGATATAATGTGGCCATAGGTATAGGTATGATACAGTGCGGAAATGCCCGTAATTACGCAGCCTAAAGATGCCAGCGAAAGGTCTGAGGATGATGAGCCTGGAAGCCTTGAATGAACGTGTGAAGACCGATCTTTCCTACCTTGCCTATGGCGGCACGGACTGGGTACGCCCTCTGGAGCATTCTGAAGGCCATGTCTATGATGTTGTGATTGTGGGCGGGGGGCAGAGCGGATTAGGCGCAGCCTTCGGCCTGCTGCGTGAACGGATATCCAACATTCTGATTATTGATGAGAACAGTGACGGGCAGGAAGGTCCTTGGGAAACGTACGCGCGGATGGTGACTCTGCGCACGCCCAAGCATTTGACCTCCATTGATCTGGGCATTCCATCGCTCACCTTCCGCTCCTGGTGGGAAGCGCAGAAGGGAACAGCAGCCTGGGATGAATTAGGCAAAATCCCCCGCGGCGACTGGATGAATTATCTGCGCTGGTACCGGCAGATTCTGCAGCTGCCGGTGATCAATGAGGTGCAGCTTAAGCTGATCGAGCCTGGTGAGGACGGGATCTACCGGCTGCGGATTGCCGGAGCGGGTGCCCCGTGCGGTCTGCTGCTGGCGCGTAAGATCGTACTGGCCACAGGTATCCAGGGCGGAGGCGAGTGGCATGTCCCGCCGATGATTGCGGAGCATCTGCCGGAGCATCTGTATGCACATACCTCGCAGAAGATTGATTTCGCCGCTCTCCGCGGCAAGCGGGTAGCGATTCTCGGCGGCGGGGCTTCGGCCTTCGACAATGCCAACTTCGTTCTAACTGAAGGAGCGGCGGAAGCGCATGTGTTCGTCCGCCGCGAACAGCTGCCGAATGTCAATCCGATCCGCCAGATGGAGGTTTCGGGCATGATTGAACGGTTCCATGCCTTAGCGGATGCAGATAAATATGCGGTGATCTCGCATTTCTTCAATTATAATCAGCCGCCAACGAACGACACCTTTGCACGTGCGGCAGCCTGGCCCGGCTTCCGGCTGCATCTTGGTTCTCCCTGGCTTAGTGTGGCAGCTTCCGGAGAAGAAGCGGCAGTGACTACGCCTAAGGGTGAATTCAGCTTCGACTTCCTGATTGTCAGCACCGGGCTGCTCAGTGATCCCGCCCTGCGGCCGGAGCTGCAGCAGGTCGAAGCTCATATTGCCCGCTGGCGCGACCGTTATGAGGCGCCGGCCGGAGCGGCGAATGCGCTGCTGGACGCGCATCCGTACCTCAGCCCGGGGTTTGCGCTGCAGAGCCGGGATGAGGCAGGCCGCAAGCTGCTGCATGGAATATTCATCTTCAATTATTCGGCCCTGGCCAGCTGCGGCTTATCGGCATCGGCGATCTCCGGCCTGAAGAATGCGATACCGAAGCTTGTCTGTGGTGTAGCCGACCAGTTGTTCATGGATGACCGCCAGCAGACCCTTCAGGCTTATTATGATTATGACGAGATTGAGTTTACCGGCAAGTAATACAAGAAGAGGCTGTACCGGGGGTCAGGAAGACCTTTGGTACAGCCTTTGTACTTGTGGAGCGTGTCCAGAGAATTGGCCTGGTGCTTAAATGCTGCTGCCTGGCAGCCGGGTCTAGGTTGTGATCCTGGCATACACCGCGAAGAACAGCGCCAGCTCGCCCATGATCAGCACATTCGGAACATGGATTACGAGATCCAGCACGTAGAAGCAGATCAGGATAGCGGTGAGCAGCGCCAGATGCTTAACCCCCAGCCGGTGCTGCTTATGTCTGTAGACATGGAAGACCAGTGTGGTCGAAGCGAAGTAGAGCAGGACTGAGCCAAAGAGCAGATTCAGCATCAGGTCATAATGAAGCTTATTCAGGAAGAGCAGCTGGATCGATGCGGCAAGCATACATAACGACAGATAGATAAACAGATGTCCGTAGATAATGGTCTGTCCGGCCGTTTGAATATGCATATCGACCTTCTTCTCCAGGTTGTCATAATACTGCCACCACATCGCGATAATCAGCACGAAGGTGAGGGCGGCGAAGCCGACAGATTGTCCGGTCCAGGTACTGGACTGCAGTACGGCAAGAATGCTGACGACAGATTCACCCAGGAGAATTAAAGCGAACAGTGAGAACCGCTCCAGCAGATGATGCGTATTGGCAGGAGTCTTCACAAGAATCCGCCGCCCGGTGAGCGGGAGAATAATGTCCAGCGCAATCCCGGCGTACAGCACGGCATACCGGAGCCAGGAATCGAAGAACAGCGAACACGCCGAAATCACCAGTCCGATCCAAAAGCGTGTTCCTAAATAACGGGCAGTGTTCTGCAGATGGCCGCTTTCTTTGGAATGTGCGTAGTGATACTGGACGGCGGTCATGATCCGGAGTCCCAGATAGCCAATCAGAAACGGCAGATAGTTGGCATCGAAATCCACAGACAGGCTGGCCGTCATAATCAGCACGAAGAACAATTGGATGATCAGGAAAATCCGGTGCGCCACCGTATCCTGTCCATAACGGTTGACGAAAAGCGTCTGGCCTACCCAGGCCCACCAAATCGGAATGAAGATAAGTACGAATTTGCCCAGTGTCTCAAAAGAGAGAACTTCGTCTTCTACATGCAGGAGCACATGGCTGGCCTTGGAGACCGCAGCGACAAACAGCAAATCATAGAAGAGCTCCAGCCAGGTTACTTTTTTGATGATCATTCTGCAAGTCTCCTTTGCCGTATGTTTACCGGAGCAGTCCGGTTAACAAGTATAATAAAGGCTCTGGATAGAAGAAGGCAAGACAGCAGGTGAATTAGCCCAGGTTCATTCCGGCGGCAATTGACCTGGGCTGCGCTCTCACGGATAATATAGAGGTTCATATTCTTTACAGGATCGGGGTAGAAGCATGTCATATCGTAATATGGAAGAATGCATTATTGACTTGGAGAAGCACGGACATTTAATTCGCATACATGAGGAAGTTGACCCGCATCTGGAGATGGCGGCGATCCATATGAAGGTCTATGAAGCGGGCGGTCCAGCATTGCTGTTCGAGAATGTCAGAGGCTCGAAGTACCGCGCGGTATCGAATCTGTTCGGGACGATCGAGCGCAGCAAATTCATCTTCCGGGATACCTGGCAATCCTCCCAGGATGTTATCGCTTTGCGCAGCAATCCCATGAAGGCGCTCAAGCAGCCTTTCAAATATATTGGAACCGCCCTTGCAGCCAGAAAAGCACTTCCGCTGAAGAAACAGGGCAGTGCTCCTGCCGGTTTCGAGGAGATTCAAATCTCCGATCTTCCCCAGATCAAGCACTGGCAGGGAGACGGAGGGGCATTTGTCACGCTTCCGCAGGTGTATTCGGAAGATCCGGACAAGCCGGGGATCATGAACTCCAATCTCGGGATGTACCGGATTCAGCTTAGCGGGAATGAGTACGAGATGAATAAGGAAGTAGGCGTGCATTACCAGATTCACCGCGGCATCGGCATACATCAGTCCCAGGCCAATAAACGCGGCGAGCCGCTCAAGGTGAGTTGCTTCATCGGCGGGGGGGGGGGGGAACCGCGGCGAGCCGCTCAAGGTGAGTTGCTTCATCGGCGGGCCTCCGGCGCATACGCTGTCGGCGGTGATGCCGCTGCCGGAGGGCTTAAGCGAAATGACCTTTGCCGGGCTGCTGGCCGGACGCCATTTCCGCTACACCTATGTGGACGGATTCTGCATCAGCAGTGATGCCGATTTCGTAATTACCGGAGAGATTCATCCCGGTGAGACGAAGCCGGAAGGTCCGTTCGGGGATCATCTGGGCTACTACAGCCTGACCCATCCGTTTCCGGTGATGAGAGTGCATAAGGTCTATGCCAAGCGAGGGGCCATCTTCCCGTTCACGGTTGTCGGCCGTCCGCCGCAGGAAGACACCGCCTTCGGAGAATTGATCCACGAGCTGACCGGCGGGGCGATCCAGTCGGAGGTTCCGGGCGTCAAAGAAGTGCATGCCGTAGATGCCTCGGGAGTGCATCCGCTGCTATTCGCCATCGGCAGTGAACGCTATACGCCTTATCAGCAGCTTAAGCAGCCGGCGGAGCTTCTGACCATCGCCAACCGCATTCTCGGAACCGGACAGCTCAGTTTGGCGAAATATCTGTTCATCACCGCAGAAGAGGACCAGCCGGTCAGCACGCATGATATTGAAGGGTTCCTGACGTATATCCTGGAGCGGATTAATCTTCACCGCGATATTCACTTCCAGACGAATACCACCATAGATACGCTGGATTATTCCGGTACCGGGATCAACAGCGGCAGTAAGGTGGTATTCGCTGCGGTAGGCGAGCAGAAGCGGAGCCTATGCACGGAAGTGCCTGGGATTCTGCAGGCACAGCAGAGCTGGGGACCGGCGGCGATGATTATGCCGGGCGTTGTGGCGCTGCAAGGCAAGCCGTTCGTGGATTACCAGTCAGCAGCAGAGGAAATCGCCGGCCTGTGTGCCGCCATTGCAGAGCAGGGGCCGCTCGATTCCTGCCCGATGATCATTCTGTGCGACGACAGCGGGTTCATGTCGGAGCATCTGAACAATTTCCTGTGGGCGACCTTTACGCGGAGCAATCCTTCCCATGATATCCACGGGGTGAACAGCAGGGTAGAGCATAAACATTGGGCCTGCGATAATATCATTATCGATGCCCGGGTGAAGCCGCATCAGGCGCCGCCGTTAATCCCCGACCCTGAGGTGCAGAAGAATATACAGCGGGTATTTGCTCCCGGAGCCAGCTTGGGCGGTATGCGGGGATAGAATGGGGCTTACTCCCTGACGGGCACCTCAACTTTAATGTATTCACCTTCACTGTTTAAGACGGCGATTGCTTCTGCTGTAGGGATATCATTAATGGCGTATAACTTGCTGCCTTCAGAGAAAGTAGTGGAGAAGTTGTTGGGAGTATCTGCGATAGGCTCCAGGGACTGCAATGTGATTTCGCCGATTTGTTCCCCTACATCAGTAACCTGCGTTTTCGTAATTTGATAAATCCGGTCATTCCATTTGACACATGGAAAGGCAATGGACCCCGCAGTGCGGACCTCTACGTGTTGACTAGAGGGACCCGGCTGCGGGGTTTGTACTTCTTGGCCGGCAGATGAGCAGGCAGCGAGGAAAATTACGCTTGCGGCAACAATGGACTTCTTCATTCGTCTGGTTAACTCCTTTCAGTAAGCTTTTAGATGGAAAAACGTCACTTAATTATCTTGGCGATACCCAAGCAGCAACATTAACTGGAAAAACGTCACTTAATTCTGCCCATATCTCCATATCCCGCAAGATGAGTTAAATTAAGTGTTGTTTATCCAACTGCAGCTCCATTTAGGAAGATTTCCCCGGAATTAGTTGACGTTTATCCACTTGTTAGCTTGTCTTGAATTTGTTCTATTCACTCTCCGCTGTCAGGCAGTGTATAGGTGTGCACAGTTTCTTTGCTGCCGTCCAGATAGTTAACCGTGAAGGTGAACATATTGCCCTCACGCTTGGTGAACTTAATATGGTCCCCGGGGAACATATAATCTATTTGCTCCACATCAAGCTGGCGTTCAGCACTAAGCAGCTCCTTGTACAGCGGGATTTGCTCGCCGGTAGTACGATTGACGAGTGTCAGGAGGGCTGTATCCAGAGGGCGGACCAGCAGGACATCCTTGTAGACGGCTTCGACATTATAGTAGACATCTTTTGTGACGGTTGCACCCATCAGGTGCGGTAAATCAATCGTTTCACTGACCGCTCCCGTTCCATCCTCAATCAGCCGCAAAGTCTGCCCATCATTCAATACCAGCTTCCCCTCAGACCATTCGGCGGCTGTGCCGAAGGAGGTGTAGGTATCTGTATGCCCCTGACGAATGACACTGCCATTTTTCAAAAGATAGGTGTAGTACCCAGCATGCAAATGCGGTTCGCCGTAAACATTTCTTACTCTCAGCAAAGTCAGCCCTGCCGGTGTATGCTCAAAGGTGAAGTCAATAACATCCAGACCTCTGCCCAGCGTAGCAAGCTTGTGCTTCGTGTTCTGCTTGGTGGTGAGGTACAACTCACCGCTGTCAAGGGAAAGGGAATACACTCCGCCCTCGAAGGTTTCCGAATAGCTGCGGTACATATGCAGATGATTGATCAGCAGAGTCTTTTTTGCAGGGTCCCACCGGACAGGTCCCCCTTCAAGTGCCGCTGCAATAAATTTAACAGGTACATACAGCTCTTGTTTTGACATATACGGAGTGCCGCCTAGCGGAACCTTCTGCCCGTCGAGCACACCGGTGGAGCTGCCCAGCTGCACACTGAAGCTTTTATTCCAGCCGCTGAATGTCGCAGTTTTAGCCGCATTGTTCCACAGGATCTCAATTCCGGTAGCTTTCACCAGATTGGCGGGCATGTAGGAGATTCCATTCTTGATCTGTGCGTTCCCCACTGAACTCCCCGATATACCGCTCTCACTGCTATAGGTAAAGTAGATCTTTACCTCAGAAACAGACTTGGCGGAAGCCGGGACAGCTGGTGTGCCCGTTGCCATTGCTAGCGCAAGTGCGGGGAGGAGTAATATTTTCCGGGTAATCTTCATCGTTCCCATCCTTTCAATAAAAGCGTGATTGCCATGCTCTGGCATTAATCTTCTGTTCCATATTGACGAATATATAGACGAATATAACCATGGAAGGTTTCGGGTGTTTGTAAAAATATGGACGAAGTGATGCTGAGTATGCCCAGTCTCCTGTGGATATGCTACTATGTTGTTTAGAGTGGCAGAATAGCGCTTTCATCCGAAAAGGAGCGAATCATATGACCAAAGAGCTTTGGCTTAATCTCCCTGTAAAGGATCTTAACCGTTCGCGGGAATTCTTCGGCAAGCTGGGATTTGCGTTTCATCCGCGGCATGAAGGCAGTGATGAGATGGCGGGACTAGTCATCGGGGATCAGAAAGTACTGGTAATGCTGGTTCCGGAAGCAACGTTCCGCAGATACACCGGGCAGGAGATTGCTGACACCTCACAAGGGACAGAAGTTCTCTTCTCTATCGATGCTGCCAGCCGGGAGGAAGTAGACGAACTTGTCCGTAAGGCAGAGGAGGCGGGCGGACATGTTTTTGGCAGGCCGAAGCCAGCGGGCGGAGGCTGGATGTACGGCGCAGGCTTCGCTGATCCCGACGGACACCGCTGGAATGTGCTCTATATGGATCAGATACCCGAAAGTTGAAATTAGGGAGTATACACTGCATGTAGGGGGAAACAAAGATGGATGTATTAGAAACGCAGCGATTAATCTTACGAAGCTTCAGAGCAGAAGACGGGGACGATCTGCATGCCTATCTCTCGCAGGAAGAGGTTGTGAGATTCGAGCCTTACGGCGTATATGACCAAGCTGCAAGTAAGGCTGAGGCAGAGCGTCGGGCAACCGATCACGCCTTCTGGGCAGTATGTCTGAAGGACAGCGGCAGACTGATCGGGAACTTGTATTTCCAGCAGCAGAACCCGCCGCAGTTTCAGACCTGGGAGCTGGGCTATGTGTTCAACAGTAACTATCAAGGAAAAGGCTATGCGGCAGAGGCTTGCCGTGAGCTGCTGGCGTACGGCTTCGGCACGCTTGGAATCAGACGCGTAACCGCGCATTGTGATCCGGACAATCATCCGTCATGGCGGCTGCTCGAGCGGCTGAAGCTGCGCCGGGAGGGGCATTTTCTGCAGACAGGTTATTTCAAGCCTGATGAACAGGGCAACCCGGGATGGCATGATACCTATGCCTATGGTGTGTTGGGGAGCGAGTGGATGAGTATGAACCAGAGGGATGATGTTAGCGGTAGATCGCTGTGAGGCTGGCGGAGTAAGTCCATTCCTCATACTAGATTCGTTTCCGGCAGGATAGAGACTCTTAAGTTATTACTAAGGGCATAAATGTTGTACATTGTGCAGCTTTGATTCCTGAATATCTAGGTATGCGGGGGAAATGTTGCATGAAATACAAGAATAGTCCCGCTAAACCGCCAGGTGGAGGAGAAATGTTGCATTTTCTACAACAATATTGGTTTTTGGACTGGTATAGTGAGGAGAATGTTGTATTATGTGCAGGGTTTTACAAAATCTTCGAAGCTATAGCCCCACAGCCCCACTGTGTGGGGCTATTTCCCGTATGCGGCAGCGGCTTTACATTCAGTTTATGTAAATCTTCAAGTGAGCAAATAATCATCTCCTATAGTAGTTTAAAAAGTAGTTAAAAAATAAACTATAGTGTATAGGAGTGACAATCTCTTGAATTCATCCAGTAAAGCCATCCTTTCTCTTCTCCTCGCCGCAGAGCTTGCAGCCGGAACCGCATGGGGCGCAGGCCCGGTTGCCGCAGCCCCTTCAGTCCAGTCAGGCACTCCGTATAACGCTGCCGGCAGCTATGATGTTGCCGTTCCGCACATTGTCGTCAACCAGATTTACGGCGGCGGTGATGCCGGGACAACAGAGGGCTACTTCTCCAAAGGCTTCATTGAGCTATATAATCCTACAGATTCGGATGTGAATTTGAGCGGCTGGTCGGTGCAGTATTCCGATCCCAGCATGAACGGTGCCTGGAGCAAGCTTGTACTGACCGGTACCATTAAAGCGCATGCCTCCTACCTTATTACGGACGGTAAAGTGAATCCCGTCTATCAAAGTGACCTCAGCGGCAAGGGGGATCAGAGCTGGGATGAACTTCTTTTTAATAATAAAGGCATGAAGGTGGTCCTTCTTAGCAGTTCCGCTCAGCTGGAGAACGCAAATCCGTTCCTGGACAAGTCACCGGATTATGTAGATATGATCGGCACAGCCGGCAATGACAACGGTGCTACGATCGACGGCTATGAGGCGGATTATCCGACGGGCAAAACTGGCGGGACCTCCAAGCAAAAGTCAGTGCGCCGCACGGATTACGTGGACACGGACAACAATAAAGCGGATTTTGCGCAAATTACATTCGATAAGCTGGATGGGGCAGCAATGAATCAGCTGAAGCCGCATAACAGTGCCGATGGAGCTTGGGGGATTACGGTTCCTGCCCTGGGCATAGCGACCGCTTCCTTGCCTCAGGCGACTGCAGGGTCGCCCTATTCCGTATCGCTCTCAGTGTATGGCGGAACACAGCCGTATTCCTACTCTGCAGCGGGCCTGCCTGACGGGCTGAGCATTGACTCCGTATCCGGTGCAGTTAGCGGCACTCCGCTGAAATCCGGAACGGCAACGGTAAGTTTCTCTGTATACGACAGTGCATCTCCTTCCAACAAGGCTGAAGCGATGCTCCCGCTGACAGTCCAACCTGAGGCTGCTCCGCTCACTGAGGATGTAATCGACATCACCAAAATTGGCGGGTATGCGGTCGGTACGACCAGTGAGGATGGCGGTGTAGCCGAGATCATTAAGTACAACCGTGATAACGGGAAATTCTACCTTGTCAACGGCTCGACCCATCCGGCATCGGTGGACATCGTGAATCTGAAGGATGGCATTCACCCGGAGAAGGAAACCAGCATCAATGTGGAGCAGCTGTCAGAAACCGGGGGCTTCAGCTACGGTGACTTGACGAGTGTCGATATCAACACGGCCACCAAGCGGATTGCTGTTGCTGTACAGGAAGAAGATGCGCTGAAGAACGGTAAAGTGCTTGTGCTGGATTATGACGGCAGGCTGCTGGAACAATATGAAACCGGCGTACAGCCGGATATGCTTAAATATACGGAAGACGGCCGCTATATTCTTACGGCAGACGAGGCCGAGCCCCGTACACTTGCAGGTGATCCTGAAGGCAGTGTAACGATCATCAATACGGCTGCCAAAGCAGTGAACCTTGTGAAATTCGACGATCCGGCGGTTATTGATGACCTTGTGCACATCCGTGGTGCTGTTGACCCTCAGACCAAGCTGATTACCGGGAAAGGGAGCAAGGCGGATGCTATACGCGATCTGGAGCCGGAGTTCATCGAGCTGTCCGGGGATCAAGCAACAGCGTATGTCTCGCTTCAGGAGAATAACGCGATTGCCGCGGTTGATGTTGTCTCCGGGAAGCTGTTATGGGTTAAGGGCCTTGGATTCAAGGATTTAAGCAAGCCGGAGAATAAGCTTGATTTGATAAATGACAGTACGATCCATCTGGAGAATGTGCCGTTTAAAGGAGTCTACATGCCGGACGGCATCAGCCAATATACGGTAAACGGCAAAACCTATTTGTTTACAGCCAACGAAGGGGATGCCACAGAATGGGACAGCAAGGAGAATGCAACCAAGATCAGCAAAGTGAAAGGTCTGCTAAATCCGGATTCTGCTGCGGCCAAGTTCCTGAACGGCACCACGAAATATGACGGGGTAGAAGTGATGTCCGATATGGGAAACGACGATATATACCTGTACGGAGGGCGTTCTTTCTCAGTATGGGATGCGGCGGACATGACGCAGGTTTATGACAGCGGCAGCGATTTTGAACAGATTACAGCTGAACGTCTGCCTGGCTATTTCAACGCAAGCAACAGCAATACGACACTTGACAGCCGCAGCTCCAAAAAAGGGCCGGAACCTGAATATGTCAAGGTAGGCACGGTGGGGAAAAGAGCGCTGGCCTTCACCGGACTAGAGCGCATCGGCGGTCTGATGACTTACGATGTAACCAATCCCGGGCAGCCGCAGTTTGTGAATTATATCAATTCCCGCGAATTCACACCTAAAAATAATCTGGAGACCGACACCGGGCCGGAAGGGATTGATTTCATCCCGGCAACGGCCAGTCCGACCGGACTGCCGCTCGTGCTGGTCGCCAACGAGGTCGGGGGAACGGTTGCCGTCTACCAGCTGAACGTGACGAAAATTACATTGGACCAGTCCTCGCTGTCTCTGACAGCCGGAGGAACGGCAGCAGTGCTCAAGGCGACGGTCCAGGCCAGCGGAGGCGCCGGGGGCACGCTCAGCTGGAGTTCATCCAATGCTGCTGTCGCTTCTGTCGATCAGACAGGCAAAGTAACACCGCATGCCGCGGGAACGGTTGTTGTCTCGGTATACAGTGCGGACGGCTATGGTGTAGCTGAATCGCAGGTAACGGTTGCGGCTGCTGGTCCGGTTGCCAGCTTACCGGGGGCGGGTTCTTCCGGTGGAAGCGTGCCCTCACCTGTTGCAGCCTCTGCGGCTGCGGTAACTATAGAAGGCGGCAAAGCGGTTATGGAGCTGAAGGGACAAGTAGATGCAGAAGGTAAACTCAGCCTGTCGGTAACCGCTGCTGAAGTGGCAGCAGCACTTGAGACCCTGAAGACTTCAAGTGCCAGGGAGCTTGTATTGCATATCATTTCGGGTCATGCGGCCGAAGCGGTATCGCTGAAGATTCCAGCCGCAGCATGGGCTCAGATTGCCGGCAGTTCGCTGGAGGCAGTGAGTGTGACCGGAGGACCCGGTGCAGTTACATTCGACCGGGCTGCCTTCTCCGCCATTCATGCGGCGGCAGGCAATGAAGATGTCAGCCTGACCATCGCCAAAGCTGATATTGGCAGTGTCTTAACCGGTCAGGGAGCGGGTTTAGCCAGCATCATTGGCAGCCGCCCGGTGCTAAGCCTAATGGTTCAGGCCGGAACGCAGACGCTTACGAGCTTCGGTGAAGGTACGGTGGATGTGAGCATCCCTTATACACTGGCGTCCGGCGAAGATGCCAATGCGGTTGCTGCCTATCATGTCGCGGCAGGCGGCGAACGGGTTGCCCTTCCAGGCAGCAGCTATGATCCGGGGAACGGCCTGCTCTCCTTCCGCACGAAGCATTTCTCGGTGTACGCGGTTGGCTACAATAAGCTTGCATTCGCGGATACGGCAAGCAGTTATGCCAAGGACTCCATTACGTTCCTTGCGGCACGCGGCATTGTTACCGGGGTCTCCGCCGAGAATTTTGGCCTGAAAAGCAAGCTGAGCCGCGGCGATGCCGCGCTGCTCCTCGCCCGTCTGGCCGGGGCAGAGCTGGAGCCCTCAGCTGCCGGCAGCTTTACGGATGTGAAGCCGGGGGACTATTATGCGGCCGCTGTGGATTGGGCGAATGCGGGCGGAATTGTCCAAGGAACGGGAGAGGGAAGATTTGAGCCCAAGGCAGCGGTCACACGCGAGCAGCTTGCGGTAATGATGATCCGTTTGTCAGATTCATTAAAATGGAGTCTGCCGGCAAACGGCAGTTCAGCGGCCTTTGCAGATCAGCAGTTGATTAGCTCTTATGCAGTGCAAGCCGCCGCAACTGCAGTGCAGGCCGGCATACTCTCCGGTCAGGCCAGCGCTGACGGCAGTGTCAGCTTCGCGCCGAAGGCAGCCGCTACACGTGAGGAAACGGCGCATATGTTAGCCAAACTGCTCAAAGCAGTGCAATAATAAACCAATTTAAATGATTCCTGAAGGGTGTTTAGAGGCCATAACGCGGCCTCTGGACACCCTTTTGCCGTTAAAGGGAGCAGTTAGATGCATCATGGAAAAATCCGGAGCTTCGGGATAAGCTACAAGGGACGCATAAGGATGAGGATGGAGCGTGGGGCTGAACATGAAGATTAATCGTTTGCTGGGTATCGTAGTCTATCTGCTCAACCGGGAGACCGTCAGCGGGCGGGTGCTGGCCGGGAAGTTCGAAGTGTCCGCGCGGACCATTCAGCGGGACATTGAAGCGATCAGTCTGGCCGGGATTCCCGTAGGCTCGCTGCAGGGCCTGAATGGGGGCTACTACATCATGGACAGCTTCAAGATGAACAGGCAGCTGCTTCAGCCGCAGGACTATGCGTATATTCTGGCTGCGCTGAGAGGTTTCGTGTCCGGCTATGACGGCAGGCAGGCTCAGGATACGGTGGAGAAAATGGTTGCGCTATCGCCGGATAAAGAGGCGGTTCCGCAAGCTTTTCAGCTGAATCTGGGGGTGCTTCAGGAAGGTGTGGGGACCGGCGAAACCATCGCTGTACTTGAACGAGCGATCCGTGAGAAACATGCTGTCCTGTTCCAGTATACGAATGCCCATCTCGAGGCTTCCTCCAGGCGGGTAGAACCGCTGCTGTTGACGTACAAGTGGTATGCCTGGTATTTATTTGCCTATTGCTGTGAGCAGGAGGATTACCGCCTGTTCCGTCTGTCGCGGATGCGTGATATCTTAGTGCTGTCCGAACCGTTCCCTTCGGATCATGGAGATGCGGAGCTTCTGCTGGCTGGGCATGGTGACAACCGGGTTTATATACATATTAAGCTACTCTGTCCGGTAGAGTATAGAGTGCTGCTGGAAGAGGCTTTGCCGAATGCCAGATTGCTGGAAACACGCGGGCAGAAGCTGGTGATGGGTTTTACGGTACCCGAGGAGGAGCAGGGCTGGTTCGGTATTATCCTGCAGCACAGCCATCAAGTCACTGTTCTAGAACCGGGGTCACTCCGGGAGAAGCTGCTGGCCAGGGCCAGAATGATTCTGGATACCTATAGCTGAAGGGTGACTGAATGCTGTCTTATATAGCCCTGTGGTGATCGCCTGCCGCTTAGGTCCTATGCTGCCGCTTCCTGATTGCGCTTTTATAGGTGAATAATCCGCATGAGTTGCATTAGCCCTTCCGTTCTCCCCTTTGGAGTACAGGAAGGGCTAATTTTTTTGCTGAACAATGTCGAAAAAAAGAGTAGAGGTACGATGACATCTGCGTATAGAATAGATAAGCGCAGATTTGCTTTTGCAGAATGATAAATTGATTGAGGCAAGGGTGGTAACGTCAGATGGATACACATAAAGCCAACACATGGTTAGGAGGATTGGCCGTCTACATTATTGCCTATTTGGCAGCGGTGCTGCTGGATAATCATCTGATGTTTGGAATCGTCACAGTCATGGCGCCTATGCTGGCCTGTCTGTATTACCGGATATCGGGCCCGCCTCCCGCGCTGCTGAGAAGGCCCTTCCGGCTGATCAGTTACGGGTTCTTCCTGTGGGTGATCTGTGATGCGCTGCTGCTGACAGGTTTATACGGCTTCCATTTCTCAGCTAACGACACGTCAACTTTCACCCTTACCGCACTTACGCTCTATTCGGTCACAAGAACGATTATTCTTGTTGCAGTCCTGCAGATGTATGGAATCTTCAGACAGGGCATCAATAAATTACAGGTGCTGTGGGATCAGATCACAACGCTGGAATGCATTGTGGGCAGTATCTGGTTTGTTTTTTTTCAGGACGGGTCATTCCGTTTGGCGGATATGAATTACCGTACCCTGATGCTCTTCTTCTATCTGCTGGCCCCCCTGCTGACCCTGGCCTCACTGATGCTGATCTGGGTGTACATGAAGCGGGAATACCGTACAACGGGCTTCAAGCTGCTGATTGCCTCCATTGCCCTGGTATCGTCCGTGGATCTGGTCCAGGCGCTGAATAATGGGATTATGTCCGGCTACCTCATAGACGGACTCTATAAATTATCCATTGTGTGCATAGCCGCAAGCTGGATTCTGGTTCGCCAGTATCCGATACAGGCGGAGCAAGGGCTTGCCGAACCCCAGCCCGTGACGGAAGGCCGGACCTTGAAGAGCGGAGTGCTGTTCCTGGCGTATCCGGCACTGATTTTTATAATCAAAGGGTTCTCTGTATATGTGTTTCTATATTTCACCATCATTATCATGGCTTATTTCATCGTCCGGCTGTATGCCAAACAGATCGCCTATACGAGAAAATTGCTGGACACCGAAAGGGAGTACAGCGAGAAGCTGCGGCTGTACATGGATGTGGTTGAACAATCCCCATTGTCTATAGTCATCACCGATATGGATAGTCTCATCGAATACATAAATCCTTATTTCACGGAAGTTACCGGTTATTCCAAGGAGGAGGCCGTCGGCAATAAACCATCGATTCTGAGGTCGGACAAGAACCAGGCTGAAACGTACCGGAATATGTGGGAGACGCTGACGCTCGAAGGCAAATGGCAAGGGGAATTCATTAACCGTAAGAAGAGCGGGGAAGAGTACACGGAAGCCGTGATTATCTCTTCTATTAAGAATGAGCGGGGCCAGACCACGCATTATGTGGGCATTAAGGAGAACGTCTCGGAATATAAGCGGATCAAAAAAGAGCTGTCGGACCAGCTGTATTTCACCTCCCAGCTAGTGGATACTTTACCGCATCCGCTATTCTATATGGATGCCGAAGGGAACTTTCTCGGCTGTAATACGGCCTATGAGGAAGCGTTCCAGGTATCCCGCAGGGTCTTTGCGGGAACGCCAATGAGCCGGCTGCCGCATCTCTCGCAGGAGGGATTCGGAATTCTGAGTGAGATGAAGGAAGAAGTGACGGCCAGCGGACTGCCGGCGACCCGGCAGATCCAGCGCAACTTCGCCACCGGGGAAGAGCATGATATTCTCTATTCCCTGTCTGCTTACCGGTTATCTGACGGTACAGTGGGCGGTTACCTGGGGATTCTGACAGATATCAGTGATCTGAAGCATAAAGAGAAGGAGCTGCTCAACAGCCGCAATTTCCTGGATGCGATTATTAACCATATCCCGGTCATGATTAACGTCAAGGATGCGCAATCCTTGAAGATATTCAAGGCAAATCAGGCGGGAGCGTCCTTCCTCGGTTTGACTCCGGAGGAGATGGAGGGCAAGGATAATTACGATTTGTACCCTGAAGAGCTGGCGGGCAAGCTGAACGGCAGTGACCGGAAGGTACTGGAGACGGGCAGGCTCTTCAGCGAAATTGAGATTGTTACCGATGATGCCGAGCGATGCAATCTGAAATATGTGCTGGCTTCGAAGGTGCCGATTCTGGATGCAGAGGGGAAGCCCCTCTATCTCCTTAGTGTGTCCGAGGATATTACAGAAGTGAAGCGCAAGGAGGAGGAGCTGAAATCCGCGCTTAATCTGGCGGAAGAGGCGACAGCTGCCAAATCGCAGTTCCTGGCGAATATGAGCCATGAGATCCGGACACCGATGAATGCCATTATCGGGATGGCTTACCTGGCGCTGAAGACAGAGCTGGATCCTAAGCAAAGTGACTATATCTCCAAGATTCATAATGCCGGAACCTCACTGCTCGGTATTATTAACGAAATCCTCGATTTCTCCAAGGTGGAGTCGGGGAAGCTGGAGCTGGAGAATATTGATTTTGAGCTCCCGGATGTGATCGGGAATGTGGTGGATATCTCAGGACAGACTGCACTGGACAAGGGGCTGCAGATGTCCGTTCAGCTTCCTCCGGATGTTCCGCGCCAGCTCAGCGGCGACCCGCTGCGGCTGGGACAGATTCTTACCAACCTTCTGAGCAACGCCGTTAAATTCACCGAGAAGGGTGAAGTGGTTATTCTGGTAGAAAGAATCAGCATGATCGACAGCATGACGAAGCTTAAATTCAGTGTGCAGGATACAGGAATCGGCATGAGCAAGGAGAGTGAAGGAAAGCTGTTCCAGGCGTTCACGCAGGCGGACAGCTCTACTACAAGAAGATTCGGGGGCACAGGACTGGGTCTGGCCATCAGCCGGAAGCTGGTGGAGATTATGGGCGGCAGCCTGTGGGTCGAGAGTGAGGAAGGGCAAGGGAGTACCTTCGCCTTCACGGCCTGGTTCGGAATTCCTGCTGTGCAAGACTCAGGGGCAAGGGAAATGAGAGATAAAGCAACTGGTGTGAAGGATAAGGATTACGGCCTGTCCGGTGTGCGAGTACTGCTGGTGGAGGATAACGAGATTAATCAGCAGATTGCGGAAGAACTGCTGCTGAGCCAGGGAATGATCATCGACATTGCCGGCAACGGAGCGGAAGCCGTGCAGAAGATTGAGGAGATGTCCGCGGATCAGCCTTATCAGCTGGTGCTGATGGATCTGCAGATGCCGGTCATGGACGGGTTCGAAGCGGCGCGGAGGATCAGGGCCGCAGAAGCTGAGCTGCCGATCATTGCCATGACCGCAAGGACCATGCAGGAGGAGCGGGAACGAAGCTTCACGGCGGGCATGAACGGCCATGTGGCGAAGCCGGTCGATCCGGACATTCTCTTTGCCAAGATCAGCAGGTGGACATCGGATGCTTCCAGGGAGGATCAGCCGGATTACGATGAACGTGAGCACGGCCGTCCGCAGGAGACGCAAGGGACTTCCGGATTCCGCATAGAAGGAATTGATACAGAGAATGGCCTGAGACGTGTCGGAAATAATGAGGCGTTATATATACAGCTATTGCTGAAATATTCAGAGAGCCAGCGCGATACCGCCCGGAAGCTCCGCAGCTTCATTAAGCAGGGGGATGAGGAAGCCGTGTATATGCTGGCTCATAGTCTGAAGGGAGTTGCCGGGAACCTGGGGGTAAAAGAAGTGCAGAAGCTTGCCGATTCGCTGGGCAGATTGCCGAATTATCATGAGCAGCCTGAGAAGCTTGAGGCGCTGGTGCTTAGGCTGGAGGCGGCTGTGCTGGAGAGCTGTACAGCGATTCGCGGGCAATGGGGGTCTGCAGAGCCCTCTGCCGCCCTGATTGCTGAACTTGATCCGGAATCGGTTGCACAGCCTCTGGCTCCTATGGCCGGAAAGCTGCTCGGAATGCTGAAGGACAGTGACAGCGAAGCCGTTGATTATTTCATTTCGGTGCGTAGTCAGCTTGCAGGATTTATGCAGCGAGAGCAGCTGATTCAGCTGGCTGACTGTCTGAACCGGTTCGAATATGAGGCTGCGATAGAAATGATTGAAACGGTAATACAAGAAAGTAATTATGAACAGAGGTTGATATAAATGCTGGACACTAGACCTGTAATCCTGGTAGTTGACGACACGCCGGACAATATCTCACTTCTCAGCGGGCTGCTGAAGGAGCAATACAAAGTAAAGGTAGCCACCAACGGGGAAAAAGCATTGCAGGTGGCCAAAGCCTCACCTCCTGATCTGATCCTGCTGGATATTATGATGCCGGTTATGGATGGCTATGAGACCTGCCGCCGGCTTAAGGAAGACGGAGAGCTGAGAGAGGTTCCGGTTATCTTTTTGACGGCCAAGGAAGAGGTGGAGGATGAGAATCTGGGATTTGATCTGGGGGCCGTAGATTATATTACGAAACCGATTAGTTCGCCGATTCTGCTGTCCCGTGTCAAAACCCATCTCACCCTGAAGCAGTCCAAGGATTTCCTTGCGGACAAAAATGAGTTCCTTGAGGCGGAAATCTCCCGGCGGATTAAGGAAATCTCGCTCATCCAGGAAGTCTCGGTTATGGCGATGGCCGCGCTTGCCGAAATGCGTGACTCGGAGACCGGCAATCACATTCAACGGACGAAGCTCTACATTGAAGAGCTGGCCACCCAGCTAAGCCGGACGGGAAAATATGCGGAGGTGCTGAGTCCGGAGCATATTAACCTGATTGTGACTTCTGCGCCGCTGCATGATATCGGCAAGGTGGGCATTCCTGACCACATCCTCCTGAAGCCGGGGGCGCTGACCCGCGAGGAATTCGAAGTGATGAAGACGCACACGACACTCGGCAGGGAAGCCATTCTGCGGGCAGAACGGCTTATGGACAAGCCGGAGACTTTTCTGCGCTTCGCCAAGGAAATTGTCTATTCCCATCATGAGAAATGGAACGGGACCGGATATCCCGAGCAGATTGCCGGTGAACAGATTCCCCTGTCAGCCCGGCTGATGGCGGTAGCCGATGTCTACGATGCGCTTACGAGCAAGCGGGTATATAAAGATGCAATGCCGCATGAGGAGGCGGTCGGCATTATAGTAGGCGATGCCGGAATACATTTCGATCCTGACATCGTGAAGGTATTCGTGAAGAACAAGCATAAATTCAAGGAAATCGCCGAGCGGTATACCAGCGAGCTGGCAGGATGACCGGTCGTGGAATGGAAAATAGTGAAAATGAATAGATCCGGCTCACCCCTCATAGAAGTTACTGATACTTTAAGGTTATACAGATCAATCTGGAGGACCGTTCACTGCATATACGGATTGCGCAGATTGTTTATTTTGAGGGGCGCTGGCTTCATATGTGTAGCTTGGCGGTATGAAATAAGCAACAATGCTATAAAGATCTTTTTTCATCCCTTACGGGGTGGAGGAAGGTCTTTTTTTTAGAAGCGGTTTTGAGCCGCCGACCCGGGTACAATCTGCTGATTCGTACGCCTTGATTAGGGGCTTAAGAGAACGAGAGTGGAGACGAGCCGAATGTATGCGAAAAACCGAATACAATGTGCCAACGATAGGGTAGATGAGCCGAATGTATGCGAAAAACCGAATACAATGTGCCGGAACCGATAGGTAGCGATGAGCCGAATGTATGTTAAAAACCGAGTACAATGTGCCAACGATAGGGCTGATGAGCCAAATGTATGCGAAAAACCGAATACAATGTGCCAACGATAGGGTAGATGAGCCGAATGTATGCGAAAAACCGAATACAATGTGCCAATGATAGGGTAGACGAGCCGAATGTATGCGAAAAACCGAATACAATGTGCCAGTGATAGGGCTGGTGAGCCGAATGTATGCGAAAAACCGAATACAATGTGCCAGTGGCCGGACTGAAGCAGATCGTTAACCTAGCCGCAGAAGGAGATTCCACGATACCCGAAAGGCAAGCAATTCTGGAAGCCCACAAGCTCGAGCTTCAGCGCAGACAGGAGGAGCTGGACCGGGCTTTTACAGCGGTAAATATGAAGCTGTCACGGTATGAGACGATCCTGAAAGGCCAGCCGGACCCCGATGCAGGTAACCCTATGGGATTGTGCTGAGCCTAGCTTTTATAGGGCATCGAGCTTCTGAACCCAGTAAAATATAGCTTCACCTACTGCCTGCGGCTGCTCTCGTCAATATAGTGGAGACGGTGGCCTTTCACTTCCGCGTAATGCGAGTCGAACGGGAAGTCCGCGCGGATAGGAGGGGGGGTCAGAACGAGCTCCGGTCATGCAGCTTCAGCTCCTTAGCTATCAATATTAGTTCCTCACAGGATCTTCAATTTCCTCAGTATTTTACCTTCCCTCCTTCCGTTGATTAGTTGCTGGCAGTTCCACTATACTTCAAATTTAAGTCTATTTCCGCAAAAAAGACACTCCCGGGTCCGGGAGCATCTTAGGACTATCGTTATACTATTTTCTTAATAATAATATTTAAATATATACAGACTTAACCCTCACCCGCACCATGACCCATAGTAGAAATTAATTGGGAGCTATTAAGATCTGTTGTGAATCCGATACCTCCAACCGGTAAAATAATTACAAGTAGCAGACTAAACGAAGTTAGAAACATGATGAACTTTTTGGTCATTTGGATCCTGCACCTCTCTAATTAGAAATTTATACTGCGCTTGCTCTTCTTCGCTTGCCTCATGCCGGTGCTGCTCAAACAAATTCACGCATTTAATGATTAGGCTTTCATTATTAATTCTAACGGATGATTCCAAACTTTTGAGTATTACGCTAATTCCATCGTGCCGTTTGTTGTGTAGATTATACATGGCTAGTTCAGTGAGGAATCTGGCATGCTGGTCTGCAATAATCTGATGATTATATTTGCCGAAGCCGGAGTTGTAAGGTTCATAAGGAACATGCTTGGAAAACCTGGCAAGAATGTAATCTATATTCCATCCATAGCGGTTTGCTGATTTAATGATATTATAGACAGCTGTAAAAACCTGCCCCTCGTGGTTAGAGATATAGTCTACATAATCCTGCAGCCCCTCATATTGCCCGGCCATTACACGGTAGAGGTAGGTGTTTGCCGTTCCCCAAAGCTTAAATTGAGCTAACGTCTCCCGGACCTCATCACTGTCTTCCTGTATCCAGTCTGCATCCATATATTGTGGAATAAGATCCAGAGCCGCTGTATAGTCCCCATACTCTTCCTGCACACTGGAGCGCATAAGATAGGAATATAGAATGTAGAAGTATAACGGTTTCTCAGGAGCTTTCTCGCTTCTGTCCTTGCGGCCGGAGGGATACTGGAAATTGTAGCTGAGCGTAGCCAAACGGAGCATCTCCAGTGCCAGCTCATCTACCTTGTCCCACTTGTGCAGTGAATAATAGACATGCATCAGATGTTTCAGCCCATCCAGCTGATCCGCTACCTCTAACCGCTCAATATAGCATTCAAAAAGAAGAGCCGCCTGCAGATTGAGGACTTGGCTGTCACCAATGGAAATGCGGAATAAGCGGTATTGGCATATAGCAAGCCGTTCGGAATGCTGATACTTCTCACTTGCACTCACATTCTTGTACAGAACCGCTGCTGCCTGCCATTGGCCCTCCTGAAACAAGCCTTCGGCCACTTCAAACAGCATGGGTGCATAGATTAAATTGTCGAGCAGATTCCTAACCACAAGTTCAATACAGTCAAGCCGCCCAAGCTCTGCTGAACTCAGAATGAACGGGCGCAGACGCCGCCAGGTTGGTGCTGAATGATAGAAGCATTCGTCCACATACAAACTATAGAAATGGTCCTCCGGTACTCCCATCCCCCGGGTAATCAATTCCAAATGACTCATGGCGATCGGCTGCTGGCCGTTAAGCAAACGGCTGAGCGTTCCCGAATTAATGCCGGTCTGTATGGAGAATTGATTAATGGACATATGCTGTGCAGAGAGATAAGCCTCTAAATGACTGCGAATCGTGGCTGCAGGCTCCAAAGAAACACCACCAATCCAATACCATAATTTAGGTCCTTAATGTTATAAGTGTATAATATGCGCCATTATACCACCGGTCAAGAGCGTGATTGGTAGAAACAGTGAACAACAGGAAAAAGCATCCCCAATGTAACAGGAACGCTCTTCCGAATTTTTGCAGATGGTGATAGGAGACGCTTAGCTTCTGAAGCTGGACTAGGCAGTGAAAATACCCGATCTTCCTTTAGTCTTCCGGCTATCGATCACCTCTTCGTAATCCTTGATCAATCCGTCGAAAATATGCTCCCAGGAACGTCCGAGCGCGAGGCGCCGCCCTTCCCGGCCCATAGATGCCCGCAGTGCATGCTGGGCGGCTAGGGTACTAATTCCGTGTGCCAGCGCTGCCGGATTACGGGGTTCGAACGGATTCCCGGTGACACCGGGAACGACCAGATCCCTGGTGCCGCCAGCATCTGCGGCGATGACCGGCAGCCCCGAAGCCATGGCTTCAAGCACGACATTGCCGAAGGTTTCCGTGCAGGAAGGGAAGACAAACAGGTCGGCTGAAGCGTACAGCTCCGCCAGCTCTTCACCATGCTTCACACCGGTAAAGGTTACGTTGTCCGGTGCCTGTGATTTGAGCTCAGGCAGGAGCGGCCCGTCTCCGACAATCAGCAGCTGCACACCGGAGCGTACGGATTCCGGCAGAAGCTGCATGGCGAGCAGTAGGGTGGTGATATCTTTTTCCGGGGCAATCCGTCCGACATAGAGCATAACCAGAGGCGCGCGCATACCATATCGCTCCCGCAACTCTACACTTCGTTTCTCAGGAGAATAGAGAGTGCAGTCGACGCCTCTGGACCACAGGAGCAGTCTCATGAAGCCCTCTGCGCGCAGCGAGGCTAAGGTCTCCTGGGAAGGGGCCAGCACAGCATCGCAGGAACGGTGAAACCACTTCATATATTTCCAGTAGAGCGGGACAATTCTTCTCATTTTGTAATATTCCAGGTAACGGTCGAAGTGGGTGTGGTAGGAGGCAACATGAGGGAGCTGCTGCTTGCGGGCATAGCGGAGGCCGGATAAGCCGATGTTGAACGGGGTGGCCAGATGGATCAGATCAGGGGCGAAAGCCGTTAGTTCACTTTGAATAGAGGACATGCCCGGCAAGGCCAGCCTGCACTCGGGATACAGAAAAAACGGGATGCTGGCGATGGGGCGGACGGGATCTGGGTAGCTGCTCTCCGGTGCGGACTTAGGAGTAAACAACAGATGCTCAATCCCCCTGCGGTGCAAATGGCCGGTTAACCGGCTAAGCGTGCGGGCAACACCATTGGTCTGCGGAAGAAACGTGTCCGTGAATAGAGCCAGACGCATCGGAATCCCTCCCTGTATTCTTGTTGCCTTGAGCTTAGCAGGCGAATATTTCAAGGAGATCAACCGCAGGTTAAACATCTGGTACAGAGGAAGATCGGGGAGTTTCGAATCCGCTTTTTTTCAAGAAGGGGCGGAGCGGGTATACATAGGTATCAGGAATGAAGGAGGTAAGAGGATATGAATAAAGATCTGCCGCCAGAGGTTCCACCGAAAGTTGTACCCGAAGTGAAGCCGGACATGATCCCTGAACCGGGACCGGTTGTGATTCCGCCGGAGGTTCCTCCGCAGGAGCAGCCGGAAATCATTCCGCAGACCCCGCCGGAGATTATTCCGAGGGAGCCTTTGTAATTGTGATATAAGCCGGGCGAATGGATACGACATCTGGATGATGGGAACGACATTGGGATAATAGGAACATTACCAGTGATTATAGGAACAGTACGTGACAATAGGAAGAATATAGGATGGATTACGAGGAGCGTCCGGGAAACCGGGCGTTTTTTGGCTGCTTGGGAGATTATACAGTTGGACATTGCGATAACTCAGTTTGGAGGCGCCGGAAGCGGGCGGGATGATGTTGTTTCAAAGTAAAGGGGCTGAAATGAGGGGGAGTCGGACAAATAAGCGATTCTGAGTCCGATTGGGCGGGAAATCGGCTTGTTTTGATTAAATAGAGGATTTCCAGTCCGCTTCATCAGCTGACGGGTCATGAAGTGACCGTCAAGTGCCGCCGGAGCGGCGAAGTTACTGCGAAGCGCGGCCGGGAGTGGCGAAGTTACTGCCAAGCGCGGCCGGGAGCCGCGAAGTTACTGCGAAGTGCCGCCGGAAGCTGCGAAGTTACTGCGAAGCGCCGCCGGGAGCGGCAAAGTTACTGCCAAGCGCCCACCCGTTCCCAGCGCCGCCCCCCCTGGGCAGTTTCATTGCCCGGTTGAAGCGGCGGCAGAGCCGGATGAGACGCTGACTGCGATCAGCTGCCAGGCAGGCTGGTCCAGATGGGCTCTGCATATTGGTTCTGCAGGTTCATGCTGCATTCCTTGCCCGTATCATAAGAGCGGTCGCCCAGTACTGTGATGAACTGGTCGAGCTTGTGCCTTGCCGCGGCGGCGTCCGTACATTCCAGCCAATCGGCGAGCACTGTGAGTACGGTCCGGCCTTCCTCCAGCGCCTGCTCCCACAGCTCCCAGACGGATTCCGTCCGGATCTCGGAATACAGTGCGGAATGCCGCCACTCGAAGTGTTGGTCATTCAGATAATCCAGCTGCTCTTCATGGGCAGTCAGCTTCCGGGAGAACAGACGGCGGGTACGGCCCCAGGCGAGGGCCTTCTTCCAGCCCTTCGGATCATAAAGACATCTGTGAGCCAGCACCATATCCCGGTAGGAGCTCTGCCAGATCTCGGAGGGCAGCTTGCCCATGGCTTCCGGATAGTGCCGGAGTGCAGTGTTGTGAAGAATATGATGAACCGGCTCAGGCAGCCGGGAACCTGCGTCAATTCTTCTCCAGGCAGCATTCTGCCAGGTATTGACGCCCCGCAGCCGCTTCATGAACAAGGTATCCAAATCGATCTCGAACCGCTGGTGATCGCGGAATTTGTAGCCTGCCTTCCAGTTAATGTACGGATGCAGGTTCCGGTCCAGCAGATGATGAGTCAGGAAGCCAAGGAAGTAGAGCCGGGCCTGGGCCGCCTCCGCCCCTTCTAGAGTCCGCGCAGCTTCCCAGCAATCAATAAGCACAGGCCCGCAGTGCTGCGTATGCAGCAGATCCCCGAGATGAAGGGCCCCCGCATCCTTGCTCCAGGGCAGAAAACTATGATATAGCAGGAAATCGGGACCCTGACAGCCGAGATTATACAACTGTTCCTGCTGCTGCAGATTATGTAAGAACGGGAACCGGCTGCGGAATTCCCCGGCCAGCTGTTGCCCGTATTCGAGATGCATCCAGATATTAGGCATGATTAATCCTCCTACAGGTTTTGTGAGCACAGCTTAGTTATGATCTGAATCCATTGTAACGCCTGCATGTTAAAACAAAATGAGAAATGTGGATGAATTTCATTCCATCTGTAGACATTGCAACGGGCATAAGAGTATTCTTATATGGCTTTAATACAACCACAGCTATGAATTTACAACTGGCAAAAGGAGGTCCGTACATATGAAGTCCCGTCCCTCTGACCGCATTAAAATGCCTCCGGGATTCTGGGCAGGCATAAATCACTTAGGAATTGCCTCCCGCGACGTGGCCCGCCATGCACAGCTGCCTGAATCGATAACAACGGAATCCTCAGTCACTACTGCCCAATATTTCGCAATCTGGCAGGCGTATTCCGAGCTCATCGGGGACACTGCAGAGGGGATCATCAAGCTTGCAGCCGCCTTTGAAACCACGCAGTACCCTCCGACCGTCTTAGCAACGTATCACGCCCGTGACTACCGCGATGCTCTGAAACGTATGGCCAGATATAAGCAGCTGTGTCCTCCCGAAAGCCTGCGGATCACGGAGGAGAACGGGCACTGTACAGTTGAACTGGAATGGCTGAATACCGAAGCATCCGGTCCGCCGGTGCTGGCGGGGATCACTTTGGCCTTTCTTCTGGAGCTTGGGAGGAAGGGGACAGGCCGTCCCTTGAAGGCGCAGTCCGTCGAATTTACGCAGTCCATGGGCGATGAACGGGTCCTCGAAGCCTACTTCGGCTGTGCAATCCAGGCAGGCGGGCAATGTAACCGGCTGACGCTGCATCGAAGTGATCTGGATCTTCCCTTTGTATCGTATAACGAAGAGTTGCTGGAGATCCTGACGCCCGCTCTGGACCGGTCACTCGTTGAACTGCATGACAACCGCTCTATTACCGGAAGGGTCAAAATGGTCATTAAACACAGCCTTGCAGGAGGATGCCCCGGCATTCAGGCCGCTGCGAAGCAGCTTAAGATGAGCGGCCGGACCCTGCAGCGCCGGCTGACTGATGAAAATACGACCTTCAAGCAGCTGTTGACAGAAGCCCGGCATGAGCAGGCCCTGGAGTACCTGGCAGACCCTTCGCTCGATATTAAAGAAGTGGCTTACCTGATTGGCTACGAGGACCAGAACTCATTCTACCGTGCTTTCCGTCTGTGGGAGGGGGACACTCCTTCGAAGTGGCGTGCTGAGCATCTTCCGGATGCCTGCATTTCGTGAGCAGTATTTTTTGGCGTGTTAAACAAGAAGTTTGGCACAAGGGGCTAGTTACTGAATAATCCCGGCGGGGTAAAATAATCACTATCCGGAACACAGGAATGTATGAATAAGGAGAAGTGGATTATGGATATGGGATTAAATAATACAACAGCATTAGTTACAGGATCTACGAAAGGCATAGGGAAAGCCATTGCTATAGAGCTTGCCAAGGAAGGCGTTAACGTACTGGTCAATGGACGGAATTACGAAGAGGCAGAGCGGACCGTCAGTGAATTGAAGATGAAATTCCCGGCTACCACTCCTCAGAATGCCGCTGCTGATATAGTGGACGCTTCACAAAGACAAGCTTTATTCGCGAAATTCCCCAGCGTTGATATTCTGATCAACAATATGGGCATTTATGAATTGATGCAGTATGAGGATGTTGACGATGACATATGGGAGAAGTATTTCCGTACGAATGTGCTTGCTGCAAACGGATTAACGAAATTATATATACCTGGAATGCTGAAACAAGACTACGGCCGTATCCTCTTCATCGCCAGTGAAGAAGCCGTCATGCCTTCAGGACAAATGCCTCAATATGCAATGACCAAATCCATGCTGCTGTCCTTGTCCAAGAGTCTGTCTAAACTGACAGCAGGAACTGAGGTTACGGTTAATACAATTATGCCTGGACCTACACTGTCTGAGAATGTGCAGCAAATCATTGACGGGATGTATCCTGACGAAAAGTTGACGTTTGCAGAAAAAGAGAAGAAATTCATGGCTGCAAGTCTGCCGCAATCTGAATTACAGCGTTTCATCAAGCCTATGGAGATCGGCAGGCTGGCTGCTTTTGTATGCAGTCCCTATGCGGCAGCATTTAAAGGCTCTCCAATCCGTATGGATGGGGGAATGGTGCCGGTTATTTACTGAAGGAGGAGGATGTATGGATAAACGGTTAACATTCAATGAGGATGCGGCGAATTACGATAAATGGAGACCGGCTTATTGTGCGGAATTATTCCGGGACGTTATAGCGTATTCCCGGATCGGGCAGGGCGGGAAGGCTATTGAAATGGGGATTGGAACGGGCCAGGCTACCCGGCCTTTTCTGGAAACGGGCTGTGAATTAGCGGCCATAGAACTGGGGCAGGACCTTGCGGAGTACTCGCAATTAAAATTCCGCGAGTATAAGAATTTCAGAGTGCACAATACGACTTTTGAAGCATTCACAGGCCCGGACAACAGCGTGGAGCTCATATACTCAGCCACTGCATTTCATTGGATTCCAGAAGACGTTGGTTACCCGAAGGCATTCAAATTGTTAAAAACCGGCGGCACACTGGCCTTATTCTGGAACCGGCCTTTTGCAGCGCGGGAGGATGACGAATTACATCAGCATATTCAACGTATTTACCAGCAGTACAGACCCTCGAATACCAAATTGATCGAATATGATACGGATAGATACAATACCATCTCACAGAATCTGCATACCTACGGGTTCAGGGATGTTCAGCTCAAGCTGTATCACCTAACCAGAAGCTTCTCCTCGGCGGATTACATTGCCCTACTTAATACATATTCAGATCATAGAAGTATGCCGTCTGCTATTAAAGAGCCGTTTGAGGAAGAAATCAGAACGGCCATCATTAAGTTCGGCGATGTGATGACTATATATGATACGATCGACCTGCATTTGGGCAGAAAATGAAGGATTTCCGATTTTCGATTTCTGCTAGCTCGGCGGAATAGGTCATCTGCAATGACAATGAAACAGCGGCAGTTCAGGGACATTTAGGTCCTTGGCTGCCGCTGTTTGCTGTATCAGAGGGGTGTTCAGTCCATACTGATCAAGTCGCGGAATACGCCGGGAAAAGAATCAGGGACCGCAATCGCACCGACACTCTTCTCATAGAAAGGCACTGCGTCCACGACCCAGCCGATGATGGCGTAGCCGTAGCCGTTCCGGTGCATCGCGGACAGGCATTCCAGCAGCAAGGCCTTCCCGATGCCGAGGCCCCGGTAATCCTCCAGCACGCCGGTCGGGCCGAAAAAGTTCTTCACAACAACATCGTGACAGGCGAAGCCGATCACTTCGCCCTGCTTCACGGCAATGTAGCAGTGGACAGGCAGATGCGCGAAGGCCGTCTCACATTCATTCCGCCAGCTATTCGTGAAATGGCGGCCGACAAAATCCACGATCGCCTGCTTATCCCCGGTCATCGCCCGTTTGATGGCAATTCCTTCTCCCCGCAGACGTTCCAGCAGCGCGCTATTGTCCGGCAGATCATATAGCTTAACAAGCATATCAGGCATCAGCTATCCCCCGCTTTCTGTTCAATCATCTCAAGATCAGTGATCATTCCGTGCAGGTCCGCTTCGAATAATTCCGGCCGGTAGAACCGGGAGCGGATGAACAGCTCCGCCATCTGCGGAGGGAGCAGCTCTGCAAGTACGCTCTGCATCCGCTGCTTGGCTCTGAATAGATCGCCGTATCCGCTTCTGTACTTATCCCGGAGGAAGGTAATCACTTCCTCACTGCCTGGCGACATTGCTCCGCGGAAGAGGAACGTATGCAGCGGAGAGCGGCGCTGCGCTGGAATCTCATACTGAATCATCGCATCGATCAGCTCGGCAGTGAGGCGGTTCTTCCTCACAGCCGGAAGCAGCTGCGGAATCAGGGAATAATAGTCGGTTACCGCATAATCTGCCCATTCTTCTCCGCTCAGCTGGCTCGTATCAAGCCCGTGGAACTGGTGCAGAAAACGGGCCAGGAAGGATGAAATATCCGCCTTGGCATTCCAGCTGTGCTCTGCGGCAAAAAACGCCGGATAACGCGAGGTCTCGAACAGGCCGTAGGGACTGCCCAGCGAGAACGGGCATCCCCAGTTCGTATGAATGATCCCTTCCAGCTGCTCCGATTGCGCCAGCTGAATCCAGTCTAGCACATTCTTGATCCGGTTATGAATGACCGGATAATTCTGGTCGCCGTTATCATCCCAGCAGCGGACAGAGGAGGCGCCGATGGTCTCAATGCCGGCGTCGCGCAGCTTGTGGAGAATGAGCCGGGCATCCGCCTTCATCCGGTGCCCGCCGTAGATCCAGACCACCACTACGACACGCTTGTCGAGTGCGGCGATCTCGTCCAGGGTGGCGTGCATGATCATGTCATGCCAGATCATCGGTGTTTTGCCGAGGCTGATTGTCTTCTCAGCCAGCTGATTGACAAAGCGGATGAAGGAGGCCTCCGGGGTAAGCCCGGAATTCCGGCAGTCTTCACAGGTGCCGAGCGTCCAGACCTCATCACAGCCCAGATGGAGATAATCGCTGTGCGGATGAAGTGCAGCCACTTCCTCCAGAATTCCGGCCATCATCTCGAAGGATCCTGCGCGGTGAGGGCATAGCTCCGACACGGTCTCGGGGACCTCGCGCAGCCCGATGTAGACCGGATGCTTCAGAATATATTCCAGATGCCCGAAGGACTGCTGCTTCGGAATCACGGTGACGAAATGGTCATGTGCAGTCTGCAGGAGCTGACTGTGTTCTTCCTCGGTGAAGGCCAGCCCGGGATGGCGGAGGAAGCTCAGCTTCCGGAACGGCAGCTTGTCCTCATATTCGATGATCAGTGTATTAATCTTATAGCGCGCCAGCTCCGCAATATACTCCAGCATATGCTCATAGGTCGGATAGACGGTGCGCAGATCCAGATAATCGCTGCGCAGCCGCAGATCCGCCCAGTCGGCCACCGTCAGTGCAGGTATGGCGCCTCCGCCGCTATCCAGCAGCTGTTCCAGTGTCTTAATCCCGTAGAAAAGCCCGGAAGCGCTGAGCGCGTATAGTTCAACCCGGTCTGTATCTGTAATCAATACGTATCCGTCATGCTTGCCTTCTACCCGCCGGGCCATGCGGGGATTGAAGCGGGTTCCCTCCGAGACCAGTGCGTATACAGCGCTGCCTCCAGGCTCCTGAACCTCTGTCACCCCCGCGAATATTCCTTGCGTTGCCGCCAATAACCGGACATCATTCCCGGGAATCCATAGCTGCACCGTCCAGCCGCGGATGCCGCTGACCGGTTCCGGTCCCCGGCTCTGCACCACCTGAGGCTGCGGAATCAATGGAATGTTCATAGCCAGCGGACCCGGCCCTTGAAGCGCTCAATGAAGCGGTTATTCCATTCATCCCCGCCCGGAGCGTTGCCGCTGCGCCAGACCGGCACCTCAATCCCTTTTTCCCCGAGACAGGCAGCCGTGGTCATCATCAGTGAATTCAGCAGGAAAGCGTTGGCGAAGGTTGAGGTCGAGCCCATCTTCGGTTCAATTCCCTCAATATGCAGTGCAGCATCGCCCGGCTTGACCTTGCTGTCCAGAACATAGTCGCACAGCTCATACAGGTTCTGCCCCGAAGGATGTCGGGCAATATGATTCTTGGGGGTAGCTTCGGCATGGCCGACAGAGGTAACGGCAATCGTTGTAACCCCCCGGCGCCGCGCCTCCAGGGCAGCATCGACACAGGCGGTGTTAATGCCGTAGGCATTGGCAAGGATGAGGATGTCACCTTCGCCCAGCCGGTTATCTTCTATAACAAGTGTTCCGTAGCCGGGAGTACGTTCAACGGCCATCGAGCGCAGAGCGCCGTTCGAGATCATCGTGCCTTCATCTAATATAGCGCTGATATGCATCAGGCCGCCTGCGCGGAAGAAGACCTCGGTAGCATTCATGTTGGAATGCCCGCCCGGACCGTACAGATAGACCAGCTTATCCTCTGCAATATGATCTGCAAGCAGCTCCGCTACCTGCACCAGCTTCTCCCTCGGCTCACTCCGTATCTCATTCAGCAGCTCCACAATGCTTTCCATATAAGCGGACATAATATCTGACTTTGCGTTCATTTACATTCCTCCTAAAAGTTTTGTAAGCATAAGCTTGTGTATGCCTAGAAGATAACAAAGCGGGCAGGCGGAGTAAATCAACTATTTTGCGCAAATCGGCACCGTTTTTGACTGATTTGGCCAGCAGCATGCCATGATGTGTACAAATCGCTGATTGGGACAACGGCAGGTAAAAATTTTTCTGAACGGGTCAGGATCGTGACTTATGTAAAATTCTTTGCTTTTCTATAATGAGAGATAACATCACGCAAGAGGGGGGACAGAGCCTTGAAGACGTCAGTTGCCTTGCCACAGTCCCGGGAGAATCCGGTCATCCGCCGAAACAAACGGAAATGGAAAGAAATATGGATGGGTTATCTGTTCACCGGGCCCATGCTGCTCGGAGTAATTGTATTTACGCTGATCCCTATGATTTTCTCCTTCATACTCAGCTTCACCAAGTGGTCGTTCGTCACCGGGTTTGACAAGATCCGCTGGAACGGACTGGACAACTTCCGCCAGCTGTTTCAGGATGAAGTGTTTCTGAAGTCGCTGGGCAATAATTTCATTATGCTGCTGGCGGTACCGGTGGGAATGGCTATAGCGCTGATCCTGGGGGTGATTATCACCAATCATGTCTACGCGCCGGGAGCGTTCAAGGTCATCTATTTCATGCCCCAGATTTCCAGTGTCGTCGCTGTCGCAGTAGTATGGCAGGTTCTGTTCCATCCCTCCTACGGTCCGGTTAACGGTTTCCTGTCGGCACTCGGAGTGGACAATCCGCCCAAATGGCTGGCCGATCCTTCGTATGCGCTTCCATCGGTCATGCTGCTGATGATCTGGATAGACCTCGGGGTCTCGCTGATTATCTACATTGCCGGGATCAAGAATATTCCTGCCGATCTGTATGAAGCGGCGACAATCGACGGTGCCTCGAAGTTCGCCCAGTTCCGCTCCATTACTTTTCCGCTGCTGACGCCGACGACCTTTTTCCTGCTGGTGACCGGAATTATCGGCAATTTCAAATCCTTCGCGCTGGTCAAGGTGCTGACGGAGGGCGGTCCGGCCAACTCTACTTCGGTTGTGGTTTATGACATGTATCAGACCGCATTTGTGGATCTTCAGACGGGTTATGCTTCTTCCATGGTCATGGTTCTGTTCGTTATCGTACTCGCCATCACTGGCTTGCAGTGGCTGGGACAGCGTTATTGGGTCAATTACTAGAAAGGGAGGGACCCCTGTGAAATTAAAGAATCTGGACTGGGGAAAAGCGGTTATCACTCTACTTATGGCGCTGCTGGGCATCGTATTCCTGCTCCCTTTTATATGGATGCTGTCCGCTTCGCTCAAGCCGGAGGCTGATGTGTTCAAATATCCGATCGAATGGATTCCGCAAACCTGGAGGGCATCGTTCAACTACCACTCTGTGTGGTTTGGCAAAGCGAACTTTACCCTGTATTATTGGAACTCCATCAAAGTCACAGCACTCACGACACTCCTGTCCGTAGCCGTCTCCAGCATGGCCGCCTACGGCTTCACCAAAATCCGCTTCCCGGGCAGAAACGCACTATTTGTGGTGGTGCTGGCCACTTATATGATTCCTGCGGAAGCCACGCTGGTGCCGCTGTTCATCATGTTCCGCACCATCGGGCTGTACGACACCCATCTGGGCCTGATTCTGCTGGGCGGGTTCAGTGTACTGGGAACCTTCCTGCTCCGCCAGTTTTTCGCCTCACTCTCGAATGAATACATCGAATCCGGGCAGATCGACGGGGCGGGCCATATCCGTATTTTCCTCTCCATTCTGTTTCCGCTGGTCCGGCCGGCGATTGCCACTTATGCCATTCTGCGGTTTATCTGGACCTGGAATGATTTTCAGACGCCGCTGGTCTTCCTGAACAGCAAGACGCTCTATACCCTTCAGCTTGGCATGAATGCCTTCGCTGACCGTAACGGCGCATTCTACTCCCTCATCATGGCGGCTTCCGTCTCGGCAATTGTACCGCTGCTGGTAGTGTTCATCCTCGGCCAGAAGCAGGTCATCGAGGGCATTTCCTTGGGGGGGGTGAAGGGGTGAAGGCTGGCAAGTTCCCGGAAGTTGCATAACCGGAGGTGGGTGGAGCGGACGTGACTGTCAGTGAGCTGAACTTGAAAACTGACTAAAAGGATAAGTGACGGAGGGGGATTTTGGAACTGGAGGAGCGAATGCGTACGCCTGAAAGCTTTCCATAGGAAAGCTCACTTCGGAAGCATCAGCAGTCACCGGATTTCTACCGCGAAGAGCGGTTTAAATCAAGAAATCTGGGGACAACAGCGGCTGGAAGTCCAAATATTCACCGCAGTTACGATTAACCTATAGGAATATTTAAAGTTCAGCCAGCAGTCACCGGATTTCTACCGCGAAGAGCGGTTTAAATCAAGAAATCTGGGGACAACAGCGGCTGGAAGTCCAAATATTCACCGCAGTTACGATTAACCTATAGGAATATTTAAAGTTCAGCATACACATCGATAAGGAACAGCTGCCGGACAAGCTTCATAGGCAGGGAGAACTCACATTAGAAGGGGTGTTATTAATGAAAAAGAATGTATTCGCGTTGGTATGGATCACCGTGCTCCTTGTAGCCCTGGCGGGCTGCGGCAATTCGAACAACACTAATAATGCATCTCCCACTAATAGCAGCACTGCTGCACCGGATGCGGCGGAGAGTGCTGCACCTTCTGCAGAACCTGTCACGATCAAAGTCGCCAACTGGTCACCTGCGGCGGATATGGAACCTATTCTGCAGGCGTACGAGGATTCCCATCCGGGAATTACACTGGAATACGTGGAGCTGGCTGACAACGGCGATTCCGTGGCCGGGATGAAGAAGCTGGATCTCCTCGTTGCTTCCGGCGAGAACCTGGACGTTGTGTTCATGCCGGGTGCAACCGACTACTCACAGCGTGCGGGACTCGGACTGCTGGCATCGCTGAATGACCTGATCAGCAAGGAAGGCATCACGCTGGCGGATGAATATACGATTGATCCATCCGTAGACGGACAGGTGTATGCACTTCCCGATACCCTGGAGAATTATTTCGTCCTGCTGAACAAGGACAAGCTGGATGCGGCTGGACTGGCTGTGCCTACGGAATGGAGCTGGGATGACTATCTTGACTATTCCGCCAAGCTGACCAGCGGTACCGGGCCGTCCAAGACCTTCGGCACTTATTTCCATACCTGGGCGATGTACTGGGAGCTGGCCATCATCAACCAGGAGAAGGACAACAACCTGGTCAATAACGGCATCGTAAATATTGACAGCGCGGGTATCCGTAAGTCTCTGGAGCTGCGCAGCAAGGCAGAGGAATCCGGAGTGGCTGTACCTTATGCAGATACCATCTCCCAGAAGCTGGCTTACCGTTCTGAATTCTTCACCGGACATGCCGCGATGATTGTGACTGGCAACTGGATGATTGGAGAAGCGGGCGGATCGGAGGAATTCCCGGCTACATTCACCACTGCCTTTGCACCGATGCCTTCCAACACCGCCGGACAGCCTTCCGGAGTCAGTATTGCCAACGGCAACTATGTGGGCATTCTGGAGAAATCGCAGCATCAGCAGGAAGCCTATGATTTCATCCGCTGGTATTCTACAGAAGGCGAGCAGATGCAGAATGTATATTCCGCCTGGAAGAAGCAGGACGTGGATCAATACATTGCCGGAGTGAAGGCGTCAGCCATGAGTCCGGACAAAATCGACGAAACCTCACTGGCCTACGTGATCAAGAATGCCAAGCCGGCTCCGCTGAGTGTACCGCCGACCTATCAGGGCGAGCTGGAAACTGCTTTTACCAAAGAAACCGAGCTGTACATCCTGAAACAGCAGGATCTGGAGACTACGGTCAGCAAAGCGCAAGCTGAACTGCAAAAGATCGTGGATGCCAATAAGTAAATAAGGCGAACCGTCACATTTTGTCGAGATATTACTGGGAAATGAATTACTGGAGGCGGAAAGCTGATATGATAGAAGCAAAGAAAACGATCGTCTGATTGTGAAGGGGGGATTGCCATTGCTGCCAAAAGGATGGAAACTCGGTTTTCGCAACAAGCTGCTCGTCGCTTCCTTGCTCTGTCTGCTGCTTCCCGCCTCCATTACCCTGTATATTTCCAATTCCTATACCGAGCACATCCTCCGCTCCCAGGTGATTCAGAATGAACGCCGTTCGCTGGAACAGGAGAGCATGTATATCTCGAACCTTCTCAGCAATATGGTGCTGGTGTCGAATTACATTCAGTTCGATCCCGGGATTACGCTTATTCTTAAAGAAAATTGGCAGCGCAGTAAGCTGCATCAGCCGGATACAGCCAAGAATGTACTGGAATTCAAAGAGGTTACCGAAAAGCTCGAAAGCGTGACCTCCATGATGGAGAAAACGTTCGTCACCGTGCTTACCTCAGACGGCCAATATTATTCGAATTATCCTTACGCCAAGCTGGATGTCGGCGCCCTGCTGCTCCAGCCCTGGATGGAAAAAGCCCGTCAGCAGCCTGTCTTCGATCTCTACTGGGCAGGTGTGCTCGATAACTATATTCCTACCGTTGCCCAGACCAGCCCGCAGGTGCTGACGATTGCCCGCAATCTGAAGCTGTCCTCCAATTCCACTTATGCGACGGTCATTATCAGTATCGCCGAGAGCCGGATCAGCCAGATCTTCAATGATAACCGTAAAGGCCAGGAGACACTGCTGATTGCACCTGACGGAACGGTACTGGCCTCCCGGGACAAGACGCGCCTGGGTCAGCCGTTTGCGCTTGCGGATGAACTGAGTGGTACAGCTGATTCACGTTTCATGGACTACCGGAATGAACAATATCTGCTTAGCAGCCTGGATATTCCCTATGGGAATTACCGGATCGTCAGCCTATCGCCTTACCGCGAGGCGGTCAGCCAGATCAGTGCAACCCACCGCTGGAGTACAGCCGTGCAGATCGTATCGGGAGCGTTCTTCCTGCTGATCCTGGTCCTGCTGGTCCGTCAGTTCACGAAGCCGGTAATCAGGCTGGACAGCGTAGCGGCCAGAGTGGAGCAGGGTGAGCTTGGCATCCGTTCCGGCGTGCGCGGGTATGACGAGATTGGGCGGCTTGGCAAGTCTTTTGACCATATGCTGGACCGGGTGGAGAAAATGATTGAACAGATTAAGGTGGAGCAGGCGCAGAAACGCAAGGCCGAGCTGGCGATGCTGCAATCGCAGATCAATCCGCATTTCCTGTTCAATATTCTTAATTCCATCCGCCTGCGCATTATGATGCGGGGGGATGAGGAGAATGCGGAGCTGCTGTTCTCGCTGTCCCGGCTGCTGCGGATGACCATTCAACAGCGCGATGAGTATACTTCTCTGCATGATGAGCTGCATATTGTCAGGAGTTATGTGGAGCTGCTGAATTTCCGCCAGGCCGATGAAGTTACGCTGGATACAGACTGCACCTCGGAGAGCCTTGGGGTAAAAATCCCGCGCTTCCTGCTGCAGCCGGTTATCGAGAATGCTTATATTCACGGCCTGCGCCAGGAGAGCGGACGCATTCTGATCCGCACCTGGACCCAGGACAGCCGGCTGCTCATCGCGATTGAAGATAACGGCCGGGGCATGGATGAGGTGACCCTGAACCGGCTCCGGGCAGAGGTTGGCTCCGAGCCGCCGGAGCTGGAAGCCATGCCGTCCAGCAGACTGGCTCATATTGGAATGTCGAACGTATACGAGCGTCTGTATCTGACATACGGTTCAGCCTTCCAGGTTACCATTGACAGTATCCCCGGACAAGGGACAACCTTCCTGTTTGTGCTTCCTGAAGAAATTCCGGATCAAGGTTAGGAAAGGGAGAGTGAGAACGATGTATAGCGTGATGCTGGTGGATGATGATTATCCGGTACTGGACTTTCTCTCGGCAGTAATTCCCTGGAACGAGCTTGGACTGACCCTTCATTCGGCCTGCAAAAATGGTCTGGTTGCCCTGGAGAAAGCGCAGGCCGGTATGCCGGATATTGTGATAACGGATATTGGCATGCCTTATATGGACGGCATTGAGCTGATCCGCGAGCTGAAGCTGATGAACGAAGATTTACGCGTTGTGGTGCTGTCATGTATGGATGATTTCACGTATGCGCAGCAGGCGGTGAAGCTGATGGTGAGCGATTACATTCTCAAGGAGATGATCAGCCGCGAGCTGATTACCGGTCTGCTGCAGGAGATTGGCGATGAGCTGCGGCGCAGGGATGCGGACAAAGTCCAGACGCTGAAATGGAAAAGCATGGCGGAGAATCAAAAGGTGCTGCTGAAGCAGAGTGTGCTCCGGCGGATTGCCTCCCGGGAGCTGCCGGACACTGAATGGCTTCCGGATGCCGCCGAGCTGGGGATTGTACCCGATTTGACGGCGAATGTAGCCGTCCTATGCCGGGTCAGCGGCAGTACCGGGGAGCCGGTCCGGGATGATCTTGCGCTAATGGCACTGGTGGAATCCGCCGCCGAAGCGGTGCTTCAGGATGGAACGGCCGCCGTATGTCTGCCCTACAGCGGGCGGGACTGCGTGCTGGTCTTCACCGGAGGTATGGGTAATGGCGCAAGTGCCGGCCATATCTCCATGCTCGGCAAGCTGCGTTCTGCGGTTCAGAGCATGCCGGGGGTAGGGGCATCCTTTCAATATCTGTGTATTCCGCCCGGCAGCGTGCATTTCCGTGAAGGGATTATAACGCTGCTTACACAGGGGCGGGAGAATGCCTTCTATCTGAAGCCGGGCGAGCTGACCGGGCTGAAGGAGCTCCAGCCGTTCACCGGTGAGGATCTGTTTCTGCATTACACCGAAGCCTCCCGGGAGATCCGGGAAGCGTTCCTGGAGGAATCGGCCGGGCGGCTGGAGGAGCTGCTGTCCAAATGGATGGATTATATCCGGGTGAAGCGCTTTGCTCCGCGCCAGGTCAAGGAATGGGTGCTCAAGCTGCTCTATGATAACCAGATGCGGCTCATGGCCCGTCAACAGTTCCAGTCGACCTTCTCCCTGGAGATGCTGCATGACACTATCACTGCCATTGAGCATATTGACAGCCTGGAAGAGTGGTCCCTGCAATTCTTCTATGAACGCCTGCCGGTAATCCGGGAAATGTACCAGGAGACACGGCGGGATGAGATCAAGAAGGTGAAGCAGTATGTGGACCGGCATCTGAACCGTAAAATTACGCTGGAGGAGGTAGCCGAATACACTCACTTGAATTCGAGCTATTTCAGCCGCCTGTTCAAAAAAGAAACCGGGATGAGCTTCATTCACTATGTTACCCATACCAAGATGGAGCATGCCAAAGAGCTGCTGGACCAGTCTCCGCAAAGTGTGGAGCAGGTCGCCGAGCAGTTGGGCTACGAGAACAAAAGCTATTTCACCAAGCTGTTCAAGCTGCATACAGGCTTCACTCCGGGTGAATTCCGGGGTGAGGAAGGGACAAGGAACGGACAACCACAAGGGACAGGGAGGCACTACTCATGCTGAAAGTGACACCAATCCATACCGAAATGGCAGGTTCCATGCTGGTGCGTGTATTTGAGAACCGGCGGATGCTCGGAGAGGCGGCCGGACGTGAAGCTGCGGCTGCAATCCGCGCGCTGCTGGCTTCCAAGACTACGGTCAGAATTATCTTCGCCGCCGCACCTTCCCAGAATGAATTCCTTGCCGAGCTTGCCGCAGCCCAGGATCTGGACTGGAGCCGGATTACGGCCTTTCATATGGACGAATATCTAGGACTCCCGGAAGGCTCGCCGCAGAGCTTCGGCAGCTTCCTCCGGGAAGCGCTGTTCGACAAGGTGAAGCCGGGCAGAGTTCATTATATCAATCCTGCCGCAGAGCTTGAGGCTGAATGTGAGCGTTATGGCAGGCTGCTGGCGGAAGCACCCATCGATATTGTCTGCCTTGGCATTGGCGAGAATGGCCATCTGGCCTTCAATGACCCTCCGGTTGCGGATTTCCATGATCCCCGGCTGGTCAAAGCGGTGACCCTCGATGCCGCCTGCCGCACCCAGCAGGTGAATGACGGATGCTTCGCCAGTCTGGAGGAGGTTCCGCAGCAAGCCTTGACCTTGACGATCCCGGTGCTGCTCTCCGCCAAGTGGCTGTTCTGCATGGTCCCGGGCCCGACTAAGCGCGGTGCAGTTACCCGTACGCTGCATGAATCCGTCTCCACGGCCTGCCCGTCCACAATCCTGCGCAGCCACGGGGATTGTCGGCTGTTTGTGGACACGGATTCCTTCGGAGCGGTTGTGCGATGATTGTGGATGCGCTGCATTACCGTACGGGCGAGCCGGTCCGTATCCATCTGGAGGGCAGCATTATTGCTTCCATTGAACCGTTGGATGGACCGCTGCTGCTGCCGCCGGACGAACTGCTGGAGCTGCCGGTAGCTGCGCCCGGCCTGGTCGACCTGCAGATCAACGGCTATGGGGGACATGACTTCAATCATCCGGTGCTGACCGCGGAGGCTGTCAAGGAAGCAGTCCGCGCCTTGTGGACCGAAGGTATAACCACCTGCTATCCGACTGTGATCACCGGTGCTCCGTATACGATTCACGGCGCAATGCGGGCGATTGCCCGGGCCTGCGAAGAGGATGCTGCCGCCGCTGCGACGATTGGCGGCATCCATCTGGAGGGGCCGTTTCTCTCGCCCGAAGACGGTCCGCGCGGAGCGCATAGTCTGGAGCATATCCGCCCGCCGAGTACGGCCTTGTTCGACCAGTGGCAGGAAGCGGCAGGGGGGGGGGGC